>SXOW01000356.1 GCA_005778315.1 Acidobacteriota bacterium | reverse complement strand
GCGCTGTATCCGCGAGGGCATGCGATCGAATGTCGGGTGTACGCAGAGGACCCTGACGCTGGTTTCATCCCCTCACCGGGTCGCATCACTGCGTTGCGTGGTCCATCTGGCCCGGGTGTCCGCGACGATAGCGGCGTCGAGGCCGGATTCGAGGTGCCAGTCTTCTACGACTCGATGATCTCGAAGGTCAGCACATGGGCGCCGGATCGGGAAGGGGCGATCGCGCGCATGCGTCGCGCGCTGCACGAGTATCAGATCGGCGGCATCACCACTGCGATTCCTGCCTTGCTGTGGATTCTGGACCAGGACCGCTTTCTGGATGGCGCGTTTGATACCGGTTTTCTTGACGGGGTGCTCGCGGAACGTGCGGGTCACACGTTCTCGGAGCTGACTGCGGAACAGACCGATATCGCGGTGGTCGCGGCCGCGATGCATGCCTATCTGTCGGTCTCTCGCGCATCCGGAGCGGCGACCAACCGGACGAGGTGGCAACAGGCCGCACGACTCGGTGGTGTCGCGCCATGACGGCCGCGAAGGTGCACACCCGCGTGCAGCGGCTGCATGTCGAAATCGCCGGTGCGGTCAGGCTTGTGACGGTTGAGCCGGTCGCCGACGATTCCTCGCAGGTCCTGGTGAGTTGGGGCGACACGAGCTACGTCGTAGACGCGAGACCTCGCGCTGGTGGACTGACGCTCGCGATGCCGCATGGCCCATGGGCGAGTCGCGAGGTGACGTGTCATGCCATCGCGCCGGGTCAGGTATTGCTTGGCCTGGACGGCCGGCAGGTTCGGGCGCGGGTCGGCGATGGCCGCCGTGGCCGGACTGCCGCGGCCGGTGTCGCCGGGGATTTCGCGATCGTGGCCCCGATGCCGGGACGGGTGGTGCGCGTCACGGTCAAGACGGGAGATGTCGTGACCGCTGGCCAGAGCGTGGCCGCGGTCGAAGCGATGAAAATGGAGAACGAGCTGACCTCGCCGGTCGACGGGATCGTCAGTGACGTGCGCGTCGCGGTGGACGACTCGGTTGAGTCGGGCGCGGTGCTCGTCGTGGTCAGCGCGGATGCGCCGGACGTGCCGACACCATGACTGACACTCCTGAGGAGACTCCGGAATCGGCGGAAACGCCGTTGCGGTCCTCCCCACCGGAGGCGGACGCGGTGGCTCAGGTGCCGGCGACGCCGCGACCCACCCGCTGGGCCCGTCTTCGCGGTTGGTACCGCGGCCGACCCCGACGCGTTGTCCGGTGGGGCGCCGGCGTACTCGCCGTGGCGGTGGCGGTGACCATCGTGGCGAGTGTCACCATCGATCTCGGCCCGCTGGTCCGTGCCCGCGCCGAGACGGCCGCATCGAACCAACTCGATCGAGAGATCACGATCGGGCGCATTGGCATGTATCTCATGCCCGGGAAGTTCATGGTCGAAGACCTGCGCATCGGCGGGCTCACGCCAGAGGATGAGCCGTTCATGACCGCGGAACGGATCGTGGTCTCGGTCGATTGGCTGGCGCTGCTTCACAAGGAGTTCCTGGTCGACGCCGAGATGACGACCTGGCGGATGCGCGCCGAGTCGTACGCCGATGGAACGCAGAGTTTTCCGGCCTTTGTGCCGAATCGGCCCGAGGACGACAGCGCGCCTAAGGCGCCGACGCCAGCAGGCGAGACCGAGCCCGAGAGCGAGGATCACTGGGTCGCTACGCTCCGGTATCTCGGCGCGACGAAGGGCGAGTTCGTCTTGGAGGACTACGGTTCGAACTTTGGCGTGGTCTGCGCGAATCTCAAGCTCACCATCACCAAGATCCTGGACTATCGGGGGCATGCCTCCTGTGCTGGCGGCAACGTTCGGGTTAGCGATTTCGAGCCGATGTGGATGGACATGGCCACGGACTTCCAGCTGGACGGAAGCCAGGTGCATCTGACGCGGATCAACGTGGAGACCGATGGCGCCAGCACGAGACTCGTGGGTGAGGTCGACATGCGGCAGCTGTCGGAGATGACCTACGAACTGGAATCGGACCTCGATCTGCCGCGTCTACGCGAGATCTTCTTTGCTGACGATGGGTTCACAACCTCCGGCCAAGGCCATTTCGCCGGGACGTTCCACAAGTTCGAAGACGGCTATGACCTGAGCGGGTCGATTACGAGCGCGCTGTTCGGCATCGAGACCGAGGGGGGCCAGTTTCAGTTTCCGAACCTCGAGGGACAACTGGTCTGGCAGCGGGACCGTTTCGACATGTGGGACATCACGTCCACGCTCTTTGACGGGGACGTGCGGGCCGAACTCGCGACGTTTGGCACCAAGGACCCGTGGGAGGGGACCTTCGACGCCTACTACCAGGACGCCGACGTCATCGAGTTGACGCGATTCTTCGACCTGCAGGGCATTCGGCCCGTCGCCCGGGCAGCGGGCCATCACCAGATGGCGTGGCCCATCGGCCCTGCGGGTGGATCCCGACATACCGGACGGATCGAGCTGGAGCCCCTGGCCGGCGTCAGGCTGGCGACGGCCCCGCTGGCCCCCGGGGCCGTAGAGGCGGCGAAGCGCCGCGCCGGGCTTCCCCCGGACCTGACCACCACCGAGTTCCAGCTGGGTGGGGCGGTGGAGTACGCGTTTGACGGCGACGTCATCGAACTCACCTCGGGCCACGTCGCCACCCCGTCGACGCACGTCACGTTCAGCGGACGAACCGGTGGCAGTGCGGAGACCGAGATCCCGTTCCAGGCCACGAGCGGCGACTGGCAGGAAGGCTACCGGCTCATGAGTGCGGTGATGACGGCGGCCGGGTCGCCCACCGAACCGTTCGAGGTAGACGGCGTGGGCACGTTCGGGGGGGTCATGCTGGGCGACCTCACCCGGCCCCGGGTCGAGGCCACGTTCAGTGGGCAGGCGCTGCGCGCCTGGCGCGTGGACTGGGGCGTCGGCGGCGGCGACATCGTCGTGGACAACGGCTATCTGGAGGTGCGTAACGGCGTGTTTCGCAACGATGGGGCCGAGTTCGGCGCCGACGGGACGTTCTCCATCGGTGGGTCAGACGTCGATGGTGGCGAAGAAATCAACGCCGTCATCACCATGGTGTCGTTTCCGACATCGAACATCCGGGCCGCGTTCGGACTGGAGGAGGGGTACACCATCGATGGACCGGCCACGGGCGAAGTGCGCCTCTATGGCCCGTACCGCAGGATGTTCGGGTATGGACAGGTCATGCTCGATCACCCGATCGCCTATGGGGAACCGATCGATATCGCCTCCGCGGGGTTGCGTTTCGAGGGCAACGGCGTGCGTCTCGACGGGTTCGAAATGCGCAAGGGGTCGGGCACGGTGACCGGTGCCGCGTTCATCGGATGGGACGCGTCGTATGTCTTCAACTGGGACGTGCGCGACCTTGAGGTCAACGCCGTAGAGAGCATCCCCGCGCCACCTGAGCCCTTGTCCGGTGTCATCAACTTCAACGTCGCAGGTGTCGGCGAGTTCGACAACCCGTTCTATGAGGTTCGTGGCACGGTCGTCGACCTGTTCGTGGGTGACGAAGAGATCGGCCAGGTGACGGCCCATCTCGATGTCCGCGACGACCTCCTGACGGTCGATTTCGAAGGAGCCTCGTCCACGTTGGCGGTGTCCGCCGCGGGCCAGGTAGCGCTGACCGACATGCTGGCCGATCTGCGGGTGCGGGTGACGAACGCGTCCCTCGCGCCCTTCGTGCGCATGTTCGACCCGAGACTGTCACCCTATACGTCGGCGGTGGTGAGCGGGTCGGCGCACATTCAGGGCCCGCTGGAGGTGGACCGAGTCCGTATTGACGCCACCATCGAGCAGGCCGACGTGACCTTGCTCGACTACAACCTGCGCAATGACGGCCCGATCGGGCTCCGGCTCGACGGCCAGACCATCGCGATAGACCGGCTCCGGCTCGTAGGGGAGGGCACGGCGCTGGACCTGTCGGGTTCGGTCGACCTGGCCACCGACGCCCTGGGGCTGGCCATTGACGGTGACGCCAATCTCAGCATTCTCAGTGGGCTGGTACCGAACCTTCGAGGGTCCGGTGTGGCAGAAGTGCGTACGCGGCTATCCGGCACCTTTGCTGAGCCGGCCGTGTCTGGACAGGCGTCGCTGCTGAACGGCCGCATCCGCCACATCGGACTCCCTCACGGGCTGGAAGCGATCAACGGCCGCGTCGTGTTTGAGCAGGATGGACTCCGATTCGACGACATCCCGGCCGTCATGGGCGGGGGAGCGGTCACGATCGGGGGCCGGGTGGGATTGGTCGGGATCGACGTCCAGGAACTGGCCATCACGCTGACGGGTCGAGAGATGCAGTGGCGGTATCCCGTGGGGTTCCGCTCGATTGTCGATGCCAACCTGGTACTGCGAGGAGACGCGACGAGCCCCGTCCTGGCGGGCACCATCGATGTGCGTGACGCCAACCTGCTGGACGGACTCGACCTGGGCACTGGGTTGTTCGGAGGCGAAGAGGAACCGGTCGTCGAGGTCGTCGAGGCCGAAGCCGCAACGCTCCCGCTGGCCCTCGACATTCGCATCGTGGCGCCGTCCAGCTTGCGGATGACGAACAACGCGGTACGCGTGGTGGCGAGCGCCGACCTGACCGTGCAGGGCACCTACGACCAGCCGCAGCTGTTTGGCGCCGCCGACATGGAGAGCGGCGAAGCGTTCTTCGAGGGCCTCCGGTATCGACTGAACTACGGCACCATCAGCCTTGCGAACCCGAACAAGATTGAGCCGTTTGTCAACGTGGAGGTCGAGACCGACGTGCGCGTACCCGGTCAGACCTATCGGGTGACGGTCCAGGCGACCGGGAGCACCGACGATCGATTTGCGCTGACTTTCTCGTCCGATCCGCCGTTGCCTGAGGTCGATGTCATCGGTCTGTTGTTAGGTGATATTCGGGACCCGCAGAGCGCCGACCTCCGCGCGGCGCGCTCGCCGGAGCTGGCGCAGCAGCAGCGGATTCAAGCCGGCGCGGCCCGGTTGCTGACGAGTCAGTTGTCGTCAGGGGTTGGTCGCGTGGTCGAGGAGTCGTTTGGCGTGGATTCTTTCCAGATCACGCCGTCGCTGGGGGACCCGTCCTCGCAGCAGTCCGCACAGCTCAACCCTACGGCCCGGGTGCTGATCGGCCAGCGGATCTCCGACCGCGCGCACCTGATGTTGTCGCGCGCGATCAGCGGCGCCAATCGTGACCTGATCGTGGTATTGGAGTACGACCAGAGCGACCGACTTGCGTGGATTCTGTCTCAGAACGAAGACCGCACCTACGCCCTGGACTTTCGTGTGAGGCACGCCTTTTGAACCGTGGCTCCGCATGGCTGTTGCCGGTGGTGCTCCTCGCCGTACCGGTCACCAGCCGCGCCGCCACGCTCGCCGAACTCGTCGGCCAGCCGGTGGCTGAGGTGGGCGTGTGGCGAGATGGTCTCGCCAGTCAAGAGCGCGCCATTCTGGAGCTCATCGAGACTCGCCCCGGCGAGCCCCTTTCTCTCCGTCGTGTGCGCGAGAGCGTGGTGCACCTGTTCACACTCGGCGACTACGCCGATGTCCAGGTGAGTGCGACGTCGGAGACGCGCGGAGTCGTTCTGCGGTACGACCTCATCTCGCTGCGCACGAGAGGGGAGGTCGAGGTGCGCGGTAATCTCGGGCTGCCGTCCGCGGATCTGATCGGCCCGATTACCCGTCGTTTCGGTCGCGCGGTGCGTGCCGATCAGATCTCGGCCGTCGTCGCCATGTTGGAGGATATCTATCGCGACGCCGGCCGCTTTGCCCCCACCATCAGCGCTGACACCGTCAACGGTCGTCTGGTGTTCGACATCGATCAGGGGCCCGCGGCCCTGATCGGTCACATCGACCTGCGCGGCGCGCCCGAGGAGGGCCGGCCTGGTGTCCTGCAGAGGCTTGGGCTCGAGGAGGGTGGGGTGTACGACGCGGCCCAGTTGGAGGCGCGGCTGGACGCGTACGAGGCGGACGTGCGTCAGCGGCGCTACTACGAAGCCCGTTTCCGTCACGACGTGTCTCCCAGCCCGGACGGACGCGTGGTGGACGTCGTGCTCGATGTGCAAACCGGTTCGCCGGTCGCGGTCATGTTCGAGGGCGACGACGTTCCCGAGGCGCGGCTGGACGAGCTGGTCCCCATTGCGCGTGAGGGGTCGATCGACGAGGACCTCCTCGAAGACTCCAGCCTGCGGCTGCAAACCCACCTTCAGGGACTCGGGTATCGAGACGCCCGGGTCACGCACGAGCGCTTGGAGGCATCAGGGGAGTTGTCGATCGTGTTCACCGTGGATCGCGGGCGCATCCATCGCGTGGCTGGCGTGCGCTTTACGGGACACGACGCGGTCTCCGAGGCTGAGGTCGCAGAGCTCTTCGGGGTCCAGTCGGGGCTGCCGCTCGTCATGTCGGATATTGAACGGGGCGCCGCCGCGGTCCGGACGTTCTACGCCCGTCAGGGCTACAGCAATACCCAGGTCATTCCGGTGCTCGACGAGCTCTCGCCCGCCGATGCGGACCGCCCCGCCGCGGACGCCCATGTCGTCTGCGCGGTGCAAGTCATCGAAGGGCCTCGCACCAGGGTCGCCGACGTCGCGTTCCGTGGCAACGACGCGGTGGCCGCCGACCAACTCGCCGCGTTGCTCGAGACCATGCCGGGCGTGCCGTATTACGGACCCCGACTCGAGTCGGACCGCCAACGCGTGCGCGCCCACTACCTGAACGAAGGCTATGAAGCGGTCCGGGTCGATGCGCGCGCCACCTTTGGCGAAGGCGACGCGACCGTTGACGTGACGTTCGAGGTGGTGGAGGGTATCCAGGTCATCGTCGACCATGTGCTGGTCGTCGGGACCGACCAGATCGGCCCCTCGACCGTTCGCGCCGAGGTGACCCTGCGGCCCGGTGAGCCGCTGGGTGTGGACGATCAAATCGAGACCCGTCGACGACTCAACGCCTTGGGGCTGTTTCGTCGTGTCGATATCCTGACCCTGAGTCATGGCGGTGGCGACCGACGGGAGGTGGTTGTGGTCGTCGAGGAGGCGCCCGCCACGAGTGTCGGGTACGGCGGCGGCGTCGAGGTCACGCAACGTCTGCGTGCCAGCGACGCTGGTGCCGCAGCGGAGCGCCTGGAGCTGGCGCCACGTGGGTTCTTCGAGATTGGTCGTCGGAATCTGTGGGGCAAGAACCGATCCCTGGACCTGTTCACCAGGGTCAGTGTGCGGCGCAAGAACGATCTGGACGCACCGATCCCGATGTCCAGTCTCGGACTCAACGAGTACCGCCTGCTGCTGAACTACCGCGAGCCCCGAGCGTTTGGTCGCGCTGGTGACCTGTTGATTTCCGGTTTCCTCGAGCAGACGATTCGTCCCAGTTTCGACCTGTTTGGGCGGGGCGTGAACGTTGAAGTGCGACGTGCCGTCGGGTACTCGATGACCGGCAGTGTCGGGTATCGGTATGGCCAGAACCGGCTCACCAATGCCAAGTTCCTCGCAGCGGAGCTGCCGCTCGTCGACCGGCTGTTTCCGACCGTGACGCTGTCTACCCTTTCCAGTGGGCTGGTCCGCGATACTCGGGACGATCCGCTGGAGCCGACGAGCGGAACATTTCTTGGCGTCGAGAGTGAGGCCGCCTTCCGGGCCATCGGGTCCGAAGTCGGATTCGTGAAGACGTCGTTTCAGGGCGCCGTCTTCAAACAGCTGCCCCGCGATCTGGTCTTTGCCGCTGGTGGACGCCTGGGCTTGGCGCACGGGTTCAGCCGCACGGTGACCATTCGCTCCCCGCCTGTTCTGGTCACGCTCGACGACGGCGTGCTGGTGTTCAGGGACACGGGCGAGGTCACGCCGGTAACGATCTCCGCCTTGCCGGCGAGCGAGCGGTTCTTCGCCGGAGGCGACACGACCGTACGCGGATTTGCGCTGGACCGCCTGGGCACCGGGCCCCTCGTCGACCAGCCCGGGGAGGCCCCAACGATTGACCCCAACGGGTTTCCCACCGGCGGCAACGCGATGCTCGTGGTGAACACCGAGCTCCGGGTGCCCGTCACCGGCGCCATCCAGATGGTGGGTTTCTTCGATGCAGGCAACGTCTTTGACCGCGTAGGGCACTTCCGGTTCGGCGAGATTCGTGGGAGCGCGGGATTCGGGGTCCGGTACCGATCGCCGGTGGGACCGATCCGGGTGGACCTTGGATTCAAGCTGGACCGGCGTGAGTTCGCCGGTGAGCGCGAACCGCTGACGGCCCTGCACTTCAGCATCGGGCAAGCGTTCTGATGTCACAGCGTCGTCTTCTCGGATTCCTGGTGCGCGGGCTGGTCGCTTGCGTGAGCACCACCGCGGTGCCCACCGCGGCGCAGGCGCCTGCGCCGGCGGAGCTGGTGGACAGAGTAGCGGCGGTCGCCGCGAACCAGGTCATCCTGCTTTCCGATGTGCGCGCCTTCGTGGCCCTCCGGCTGGTGGCCTTTTCCGCCGCCGCAGATCCGTTCCCGGAGGTCCTGACCGCGTTGATCGAACGCCAACTCGTGCTCAGTCAGATTCCCGCCAACCTGGTGGCGGCTCCCTCGGAGCAGGAGATTGATGAACGGCTGGGCGTGGCGGCGACGCGGCTGGGCGGGGCAGAGGCCCTGGATGCCCTGCTGCCTACCGTCGGATTCACCCGCGACGACGTGAGACAGGTGCTCCGAGATGATCTCCGAATCGAACGATATCTGGCTCGGCGCTTCCCCGGGGCGCGACAACCGACGCCTGAGGAAGTCCGGCTCTGGATCGCCGAACACCCTGACGCAACCGGACGGAACCCACCCCAGACCCCGGAACAGGCCCGTGAAGAGGCCAGCCGGCAATTGACGGCCAGACTCCGCCAGGACTCGATCGACGCGTGGGTTGCGACCCTTGTTGACCGCGGCGGCGCCTACCGGGTCCCTTAGGCGGCCAGGCGCCAGACTCGGCGCGACCCGCGACTCTGACCAGGGGACGAGTGCGCTGTATCCGTGCGCGTCGTGCTTGTCGGCCGGACGGCCTGCTACACCACGGCCAAGTTGTACGCGATGAAAATCTCAGTCAGGTTGAAGCCCGCATGAGACACCAACGGGGCCACGATGCTTCTGCGTCGAAGGTAAACGACGCCCCAGAACGCGCCAAGCAGTCCAGTGACGATCGCGGCGTCGCGGCCCTGAAGGAGATGTCCCAAGCCGAACGCCACACTGAACACGACCAGCCCAAGCCATTGTCCGCCGAGGTGCGTTTCAAACCGCCTCAGGACAAAGGCTCGCTGGACCTCTTCTCGTAAGCCACCCGCAATCACTGCGACAAGCGCGAACGCCGCGGCGGCGGCTGGCGAATCGATGAGCGCCTCCAACGGGTTCTCGGTGACGTTGTGGAGCCAGGGCGCCACCTCCTGCAGCAGAAGCGATGTCAGGGCAACCAGCACCAACGCCGCTGGCACCAGCAACAGGCCGTGGATCGCTTCACGCCCAGGGGGCCGAACGCCCAGAAACAACGACGCGGGGTTCTCCCCGCGCAGTCGCAACAACAGCCAGATCAAGCCGAGGACGAGCACGGCGTCGGCCAACGACAGTCGCACCACATAGGCCAACGACAAGGTGGCGTCCGCTCCGGTTCCGCCGCTCAGGGCCATCAGCAACACAAGTGCGAGCTGTGTCGGGAATCCGGAACACAAGATGACTTCGAGCGCCGCGATCACGCGTTCGGCGCCGGATGGCGGCGCCGCGGTCTGGACTGGGGGCCAGGAATCGATCGGCGGTTGCTGATCAGGCAGGTGTGCGACGTTCCCGATCAGCATTCACGGACTGTATCATAGAGGGTGACGGCCAAATAGACCCCAAAAAGCCCATATCTTGCGATTGCCCTAAATCGATTACACCACATCTTGTGGCTATCTCTCTTGACAATCACGACATGTGGGCCCATAGTAAGCCAACGTGAGAGGGTGCCGCGCTGTCGAACACTGCGAGTGGCCTGTCTCATGAATTCGGGGTCGTTTTTCACCGCATCAGGCCGGGCTGGACGGCTCGATTGTGACAGGACGCGGTGGCTCTTGCGGGCTTATACTGCGGTGGCCACCGCAGGGCGGTCGAACCGATCCCGAGTTAGCGAGAGAGGTCATTGGGCTTCGACCCGGTGGTCAGACAAGGCATTTTTTCCAAGCAGGCTGCGTGACGCACCGCCGTGTCACCCCTCTGAAGGAGTTGCTACATGCCGAGAGGCGCCGTTCGTGAAACTGAAGCTGTCGACGCGCCAGTCAACATCAACACCGACCTTCCCCAGCAGCCAGGGCTGGAATTTCCACGGTTCTTTTCTCACGAGGGCACGGACCCGTTTGACGAGATCGAGTGGGAGTCGAGGACCGCGCTGATCGGCAGCGAGCAGGGGGAGGTCGTCTTCGAGCAACGCGATGTCGAGATTCCCGCGTTCTGGTCACAGCAGGCGACGAACATTGTCGTCTCCAAATATTTTCGGGGGGCCATGGGGTCGCCCACCCGGGAACGCAGTGTCAAACAGCTCATAGGCCGCGTCGTCGATACCATCACTGAATGGGGCCGCTCGAAGCAGTATTTTGCGAGCGAGGACGACCTGCAGGCGTTCAGCGACGATTTGAAACATCTGCTTGTCTATCAGAAGGCGGCTTTCAACAGCCCGGTCTGGTTCAACTGCGGCTTCGAGAAG
>SXOW01000355.1 GCA_005778315.1 Acidobacteriota bacterium | reverse complement strand
CAGCGGTTCAGGCTCGATCTGTACTACCGACTGGCGGTCGTGACGCTGACGATCCCACCGCTGCGAGACCGGGCCGAGGACATTCCGATGCTGGTGCAAAGCTATGTCGATCACTTCCGGACCACCCTGCGCGTGCCGGTCCACGGTCTGACCGACGCGGCCATGAATGCGCTGTGCGCCTACAGCTGGCCGGGCAATGTGCGCGAGCTCATCAATGTCATAGAACGCTCGATGCTGCTGTGCGCGACCGATCAGCTGGATCTGGCCGATTTGCCGGTCGCCGTGGGAAATCTGGAGCGGCGTCTCGCGCAGGTGGGGGTGGCCTCCGCCGCCCTGGACCAGGGCTTGCTCGAACGACCCTTGCTTGAAGCCAAGGAGATCATGATCCGGGGTTTCGAGCACGAGTACCTCACGGCCTTGCTCCGCCGCACCCATGGCAAGGTCGGCGCGGCGGCCACCCAGGCTGGGGTCAACGTCCGCTCTATCCACGAGATGATGAAACGCCTCGGCCTGCGAAAAGAACTGTTCAAGTAGGAGCTAAACAGGGGTGGCTTTGAGTTGCCGGTCAGACCTTCGCACCGCACCCTCAACGATTTGCCGGATCGTGGTGTCGTAGGAGAGACCGGCGCGGTCGACGGCGGCCGCGAACCCGGCATCCGGGCTCAGGCAGGGATTCGCGTTGACCTCGAGAATCCACGGTCGACCAGCCGTATCCACGCGGAAATCGACCCGCGCGTACCCGCGCAGGCCGAACAGGTCCCAGCACCGCCGCGACAGCTCTGCCAGTTCCGCCACCAGCCCGGCGTCGTCTGGCGCGAACTCGAAGCACCGTGGCGTGTGACTGTATTCGAATGTCTCAGGCTCCCACTTCGCGGATGTGCCGACGATGCGGGGCTTGCCGGGCGGAAAGGCGGAGAAGTCGATTTCGGCCACCGGCAACACATCCGGCGCGCCGGCCACTGTCGTGACCAGCGAGACGTTGAACTCGCGTCCGTCGACAAACGCCTCGGCAAAGCAGGGACGGCCCAGTTCACGCTCGCGCTCGACGAGCTGCCGAGTCAGCGCCTCGACATCGTCGACGGCGACAATGGACCGATCGTCGAGCCCATAGGACGCGTGCTCCCACACGGTCTTGATGACAACGCGACACGGGTAGGTCATACCACTGGTCACGGTCTGCGCCCCCGGGACCGCGGTTGGGCCGTCTGCCGACCCGAGCCACGCGGGCGTTGGCAAGCCGGCGCGCCGCAGCTGCTGCTTGGCGAGCACCTTGTTGGTCGTCAGCACGATCGCTTCGGTGCCGCACCCGGTATACGGGTGGCCCAGCGTGTCGAGCAGGGCCGGTACCACCGACATCAAGCGGTCGGACCCACCGAGCGACTCCACCAGGTTGAACACGACTGTCGGATCGACCTCCGCCAGCCGCGCGCCGGCCGTCGCCAGGTCGAGCGAGCACGGCATCGACCGCACGTCTGACGCGAACGTCGACACGGCGGCGCGCACCGCGTCGCGTTGCACGAGCACATCGCGCTCGGCCGTCGTCGCGTCGGCGGCGGTGGCGTTGTACAGGATCGCGACGCGCATCTAGCACCCTGTAGGCGGGACACTGCGCCACCCCGGCGCCCCTTGGGCGACGGCGATGCGGCGTGACGCGGACTGCACGATTCCGTCGATCAGCTCGTCATACGACGTGGACACGGCCGTGCACAATATCGGCAGGTCGGAATGATGTGGATGAACGCCGGCCAGCGGGTTCACCTCCACGAACTGCGGGCGGCCGGCGAGGTCACATCGAAGGTCGATGCGACCGGCGTCGCGGCACCCGAGCACTCGCCAGGCGCGTATCGCGATCTGCTCCGCCTCCCGCACGGTCTCGTCCGCGCCGCCCGAGACGAGACGGTAATCCACTCGGTCTTCGCATTCCTCCTTGTTCAAGTACGAGTAGACGTTCGGCTCGGCATTCTCACGCAGCGCGATCTCCAGGGTGCCCAGGACACGGGCCTCGTCTCCGGTACCGAGGATGCCGACCGTGAACTCGCGGCCCGGCAGGAACTCCTCGACCAGCACCGCCTGCTGAAATCGAGCCAGCAGGCGACCGCACGTCGCGGCCAGCGCATCGCTGTCATGGATGATCGACGCGCCATCGATGCCCTTGCCGGTCCCCTCGGCGATCGGTTTGGCAAACAGCGGGTAGTCCAGCCGGACCTGGTTCAGCTGGCTCAGTGCATCGATGACGGCGAATCGGGCGGTCGGGACACCGGCGTCCCGCACGACCGACTTCGTCATGCCTTTGTGGAGCGTGAGCGCCATCACCAACGGATCTGAGAAGGTATACGGAACCTCGAAGAGATCCAGCAGCGCCGGCACCTGCGCCTCCCGGCCGACCCCTCGCAGCCCTTCGCAGATGTTGAACACCAGGTCCCAGCGGTCGCCCGCGGCCAGCCGCGACACCAACTGGCGCGCGTGGCCAACCCGGTCGGTGCGGTGCCCCAGGCGTCGCAGGGCACCGTCTATCGCCTCGATGGTCTCCTCGCTGTCGAACTCGGCCGTCTCCTCCTCGCCGTATCCGACTGCCAGGTACGCCCCGCGCAGGTCGTAGGTCAGGCCTATGAACACGTCGCGGTCTCGACCGCTGTCCGCGGCCGCGGTAAAGAGGGACGCCCGTCCCCCACGAGCGCCGGCCCGGTCGTGAGGGGATCTGGATACCGAAACGACCGGCCCTCGAAGTTCCTCACCACGACGTCGTCCCCATCACGCCCGACGAGGTAGTCCGGCTGCAGCGGAATCTTGCCGCCACCGCCGGGCGCGTCGATGACATAGGTCGGCACCGCGTACCCGCTCGTATGGCCACGCAGGCCCTCGATGATCTCCAGGCCCTTCTCGACACTGGTGCGGAAAGGCGCCGACCCGGAAATGGGATCGCACTGATACAGGTAGTACGGCCGCACGCGCATCCGCAGCAGACGATGGACCAGCCCCGTCATCGTCGCCACGTCGTCATTGACCCCCTTGAGCAGCACGGTCTGCGAGCCCAGCGGGATACCGGCGTCGGCCAGACGCGCGCAGGCGCGCTCGGCGTCCGCCGTGCACTCCTCCGGGTGCAGGAAGTGGAGGCTCATCCAGAGTGGATGGTGTTTGCGCAACATCCGGCACAACGACGGGGTGATGCGTTGCGGCAGCACGGCCGGCATCTTCGTGCCGATCCGGACGAACTCGATATGGGGAATGGCGCGGAGGCTGCCCAGGATCCAATCAAGGCGCTCATCGCTCAACGCGAGTGGATCGCCGCCTGAAATCAAGACGTCTCGGACCTGCGGGGTCCTTCTCAGGTAGTCGAACGCTTGTTCCAGCCTGGACTCGTTCGCGACGATCTCGCCGTGGCCAACCACCCGCGACCGCGTGCAGTACCGGCAGTACGTGGTGCAGAAGTCGAGCGCGAGCAGCAGGACTCGGTCCGGATAACGATGCACCAATCCGGGCACGGGGCTGTGGCCGTCCTCCCCGAGTGGGTCGTCCGCCTCGCCGGCCGTCCGGACGAATTCCGCGGTGGTGGGGATCACGGTCTTCCGTAGCGGCTGGTTGGAGTCCAACGGATCGATCAGGCTCATGTAGTAGGGCGTGACGCCGGTCGGCAGCATGGTTCCGCCCTGTGTCAACGCGGCCCGTTCGGCGTCCGACAGGACCACCACGCGCTCGAACTGTTCGAGGGTCCGGATCCGATTGCGAGACTGCCAGCGCCAGTCGTTCCATTCGGCGTCGCGCACGGCAGGATAGAACGTCCGGCGGAAGACCCGAATCAACGGGGTGGTGACGTCTCGGGTCCCGGGAGTGGGGGGGGCGTGACCAGGACGCCTGGAGGCCCTGGTGCGAAGCGTGTGTATGGCTAGGGGTCCACCGTCGGGTCGGTGGACCCGACAACTTGGAGGCTCGAGACCCTCTGCGGCCGACGTACGGCCGTCACTCGTCGCGTGGGACGTTTCGATGAAAGTCATGAACTGGCTCTATTACCTCTCGTTTCGACGGTCTAGGAAGGCACGCTCTTCGTGCCCCTCTCTCGCGCTCATGCATTTCTTGTGCCGTCCTTATCTGGCTTCTGAGGGGGAAAATCGGCTCTCAACTTCCGACCGGACGTCAGAGTCGGCAGGCTTCACCCGGACGACGACCTCAAGAACATCATGCTGTAGGCTCAGGAAGCGCCGCGAGTCCACGCGGCGCGGCGTTTGGTCGGCTCCAGCCAAGAAGGCACGGGACGAGCCGGCGGCGTCTTCGGTCCGTCCCCTGACGGTTCTGGACCGTCTTTCTCCGTTTTCGACTTGGGCTTGGCAGGCACCGGCATCTCCTTGCTCGCCAGTCCATGGGTGACTGGTCTTCGTGTCCGAGGTCCTAGCGGTGGTGACGAACCTCGCAGCAAACCTCGTGCCGCCGACTGCGCAGTCACCCGAACGTGTGGAATCCCTGAGCCCAGGACGCGGTGCCCTGTCGGTGGAACGTCGCTTCGACACCCCTCCCGAATGGCGTGGCCCACCGCCTCGCTCCGTTGTCTGCGTGGAGTGAAGTCGGATCGCCACACCCGGCTTCGGATCAAGCACGCCGACGGTGTGACCGCCACGCAGCGCCTCGAACCGAGGAGGCGCGATCCGTTCACCGCGCAACCGACGGGGCCGGCGCATTGATGATGACGTCGCGCGTCATCGCCTCATAGCGTCATAGCGTACGCAGTGTGGACTTGAGCGCCTTGTCGAGCTTGTTGATGATTTCATCGACATGCTCGACATCGATGATGAAGGGCGGGGCCAGCAGCACGCTATCGCCTTGTTGCCCGTCCATTGTTCCGCCCACGGGGTAGCAGATGAGCCCGGCATCAAATGCGGCCTGCTTGAATTTCTTGTGGAATCCGAGCTGCGCTGGAAATGGCGCCTTGCTGTCCCGTTCGCGGACGAATTCGAGTCCGATAAACAGGCCCCGCCCGCGGATGTCGCCGACATTGGGATGCCCCCCGAACCTGTCCACCAGCGCCTTACGCAGGCGCACGCCCTGGGTGAGCACCCGGTCGAGCAAACGCTTGTCCATCAGTTTCTTCACCACTGCATGTGCAGCAGCGCAGGCGACCGGGTGCCCGAGATAGGTATGGCCGTGCTGGAAGAAGCCCGAGCCCCGTGCAATTGCGTTGTAAATGGTGGCGGTACAGAGCATTGCACCGATCGGCTGGTACCCCGCGCCCAGGCCTTTCCCAATGGTCATGATATCGGGTGCGATGCCGTCCTGGTCGCAGGCGTAGAGGCTGCCGGTTCGACCCATGCCACACATGACTT
>SXOW01000354.1 GCA_005778315.1 Acidobacteriota bacterium | reverse complement strand
GTGGCTGAACCCGATGATGTCGCGATCGGCGTCGTGATAGCCGGACGCGGCATGCCAATCGTCCGTCCGGGTGTCCGGCGACAGCTGCACCAGGCCGAACGGCACGGTGGCGCCCGGGAACGTATGGCCGGATCCGGCCGTTCCCACGAACGGGTTCACGAATCGCGCAAAGTCTTCATCCGCCGACGCGCCTGCCGCGGACAGCAGCACGAGCGCGAGCGTGCCGATCCCGACCATGCCTGTGCCGACGCGGCGCGTGGCCGCGCGCCCCGATTCGTCGATCATAGCGACGGGACCTGCACCTGCCGCATCACCGCTTCGCACCTGGCCCCAACAGCCACCACTGGGAGTCCGGCGAAGCGGTTGTCTGCTGAACATGGAGCCTACTATAGCCTCAGGTCGGGTTCATCGATTCGACAGGACACGCACGGCGTCGTCCCTCGACGGCCCTACATGACCGTCATTTTTCGTGCCGCGCAATGGAGGACCGAGTGCGAGAAGACTGGGTGACGAAGCGGCGCGAGGAGCCGCTTGAGCCGGGTCGGCAGCTTGCCGTCGACGACGTCGGGCACAAACGTCTGATAGCCGATTTCCAGTGGATAGAATCCACAATGCTTGAGCATCGTCTCGGTTTCCCTCCTCCCGTACAAGCGACGATGAAAATCGGCCTTGCGTATGTGGCGCCGGTGCCATTCCGCCCACGACCATCGATACGGGAGATAGGAAATGATCAGTGTCCCATCTGGTTTCAGCACTTGAAAGAGCGACTTCAACGCCTCGAGGTCCATGGCCGTGTGCTCCAACACCCCCGACCCGATCACGACATCAAAAGAGTTCTCGGCGTAAGGCAGCCCGAGTGCACCCGTGAGCTGACGATACTGAGGCAACGAGTGGTCCCGGAAGGCGCGAAACTCGGACTCCGAAACGAAGTCGCACGCGTGCAGTTCATACCGTTGGCCGAAGACCTCTCGCAGGAGACACGTGTCGGGACCATGATTGCAGCCCCAATCCAAGATCCTTCCCGAGGGCGGAAGAAACTTCGAGTACCACAAGAAGACGTTGACTTGATGCTTGATGAATTCGGGACTCGCATGGATGGCCAGGTACGGGCTGGACCCTCCCGCCTCGACCTCGTGCCGATACAGCCGCGTCAGCAGCGCGCACAGCTCACGGGCCCCGGCTTGAGTCATCGCACGGTCACTGGCAGCTCGGCCGTCCGCGTGCCGCGATCGGCGAACCAGAGCGCGCCTTCAATCACCAGATCAAGCTCCACGACATAGTTGCCCGGTCGCCTGATGGCCGGCAGTTCAACGGTAACGGCCACGCTCTCGCCAGGACCGACATTCTGTCCCAACTCGGCCCGGCACCAGTCGTAGTCCACGAGCGCTCGCGGCGAGCCACTCCGGTACAGGTGCGCGCCCAGTCGTGTCCAGCCCGCCGCCGCCTCACCGAGGCCGCGACCGAGCCACACGGTGTCGCCCAGGTTCGCAAGATTCACGGTCACGGCCACACGGTCGTCGGCCGAAATCGACACCTTGCCCTCCGGCGACACGACACAGATTCTCGGATTGAGCTCGCCTGGACGTACCGTGGTCGGCTCCGCGCACCCTTTGTACATCAGTAGATAGTGGTGCCGATCCATTCCGGAGCACAGCGCTTTCCAATAGCGGGCGAATCCTCGTCCCCCCATGAACTTCCCGAGATCCTTTGCTGGAACCTCATACCGAAGGGAGGGACTTGCCGCGAGCACGGTGACAGCGCTGAAACCGACCCGTTCGGCCAGCGTGGCAACATCCTCCAAGACCAGTTCGTTTTCGAGCACTCCCGTCTGCGCGCTTTCGGCAACGCTGATGGGCGCCGAGGCATGCCCACGTCCAGGCTCCGACATGGCCACGATCCCGTCCGGCCGCAACACACGGTACATTTCGAACAGGAGTTCACGCTGATTTGGCAGGTGATGAAAGGCGTCGTTGATGACAATCCGGTCGCAGGATTCGTCGCCCAACGGGATGACACGTCCGTCGTAGTGAAGAAACTGGGGGTGCAGCCCCCAATTGGTCGTCGGGTCACTATTGAACACCCTGCGTCCCAGGTTCAGAGCGGACGGAGAGACGTCAACGGAGATGGTTGTGCAGCCGAACCGATTCAAGAAGTGCGAGAGCCAGCACGTACCCGCACCGAATTCCATCACGGTGTCGCCTGGCTCCAACCGTGCTCCCGCCACCAGGTTGCCCACGTCAATGAGGTGCTTGGCGAACAAGCTCGGCTCACTAAACGGCTTGTTCAGGAGGAACGTCGGGTCCGAGCAATTCGCGTAGTAGCGCTCCGCCGCGTCGTTGTAGGCAGCGGTGTTGCGTAGAAGCTCGTCCTGCTCGCTCGGCACCCCCTGGCCCTGAGCTCGTCGAAACGGAAACAGCGCGACCCGATAGACTGGCTGCAGCGCACGAAGAGCGACCTCTCGCAACCCCGGAAAGCGCCCAAACGCCAGGCGAACCCCGGCGTGGAGGGCGTGCGAGGGAAGCTCGATGGGCCCAAGGCGCATCAGCGAATTGTACCTGACCGTCGCGACCGGGTCGGGTAGAGCGATGGCGAAGGGCCGGTTAGAACCAGGTCGCGTTGGGCCCACTGCCCAATGGCGTGCGACGCGGCTGTCGCCGCAATTGACAGCCGCACCGACAGGTCCCAGAATAGTCCCTGTATACGTGCATTACACGGGACGTCGATCACCCGGACGACATACGATGCTCAGACGCCGAGTCATCCTGATGGTGGTATGCGCGCTGGCCGGGGCCGGGCCGTCAGGTCGGGTCGCCGCCGCGCAGTCCACGGCTGGAGCACGTGCCGCGGGCGACCAACAGGCCCTCCTGGATCAGTACTGCCTCACCTGCCACAACGAACGACTCGAAGTGGGCGGGCTGTCGCTCCAGAACGTAGACATCGCCAACGTGGCGGACCACCCGGATGTCTGGGAAAAAGTGGTGCGGAAACTGCGCGCCGGGTCCATGCCGCCACGACCCCGCCCCCGACCGGAGACCGCGGTCTACAACGGTTTCAGGAGCTGGCTCGAAGCGGAACTGGACGCCGCGGCCGCCGCGGCGCCGGACGCGGGGCGCACGGAGGCGCTCCACCGCCTCAGTCGCACGGAATACCGCACCGTCGTCAGAGACCTGCTGGATCTGGATGTCGACGTCAGCGAGTTGCTTCCGGCCGACGATACGAGCTACGGGTTCGACAACATTGCCGGCGTCCTTGGGGTGTCGCCGACGCTGATGGAGCGCTATCTTGCGGCGGCTCGCAAGATCAGTCGCCTCGCGGTCGGATCCCCCGTGCCCTCAGCCATCGAGGAAACGTTTCGCATCGCGTCCGACCTCGGGCAGGACGCCCATATCGACGGCTGGCCGTTCGGCACCCGCGGCGGCACCCTGATCGATTTCAATTTTCCGGAAGATGCCGAGTACGTCATCTCCATCGTACCGGATGGCCCACTGTTCATCGAAGCGCACGAGCTGGAAGTGACGCTGGACGGCGAACGGGTTGAGCTGTTCACCGTGGGCCGCACACTCGAGCCGGAACAGCGTCGTGCAGACTACGCCGAGGAGGACGCCCGCGAAGTCCGGCTGCGTGTCAATGCGGGCCCCCACCAAGTGGGCGTGGCATTCCTGCAGAAGACCGCGGCCGAGCCCGAGCTGGCCCGCAAGCTGTATCTGCGGCCATTCACCGGCGAAGGCTCCGGCGGCGACTCTCGCTACCAACCATACGTGGACCGGGTTTCCATCACCGGACCGTTCGAGTCGAGCGGGTCACGCCCCGTGATCGACACCCCCAGCCGGGCCCGTATCTTCAGCTGCCGGCCGCCCGCCGACGACAGCGCGGCCGCGACCGCGTGTGCAACCGACATCCTCGCGACGCTGGCGCGTCGAGCCTTTCGACGACCGGTCACCGACGACGATGTGGGGCGCCTCCTGCGTTTCTATGAGCAGGGCGCCACCACCGGCGGTTTCGAGGACGGCATCGAACTGGCGCTCCGGCGGCTGCTGGTCAGCCCCGAGTTCCTGTTCCGCATCGTCGAAGAGCCAACCGACGCGGTAGCCGGCGTCCCCTACGAGCTGAGCGACCTGGAGCTTGCCTCGCGGCTCTCATTCTTCCTGTGGAGCAGCATCCCGGACGACGAGCTGCTCGGCGTGGCCGAACGCGGCGCGCTCCGTGACCCTGCGGTCCTCGAATCCCAGACGCGCCGGATGCTGGCCGATTCCAGAGCCGAGGCGTTGGTGACCAATTTCGCCGGTCAGTGGCTGAGCCTGCGTAATGCAGCGGCCGTGCAGCCGGACGAAGACCAGTTCCCCGACTTCGGCGAGGAACTCCGCCGTGGCTTTCGTCGGGAGACCGAGCTGCTGTTCGCCAGTGTGCTGCACGAAGACCGGAGTGTCATCGACCTGCTGGCCGCCGACTACACGTTCGTGAACGAACGCCTCGCGCGGCACTACGGCCTCCCGAATATCCGCGGCAGCCACTTCCGCAAAGTGAGTTTGGACGACCCGGCACGTGGCGGCCTGCTCGGGCATGGCAGCATTCTGACGGTCACCTCCTACGCCAATCGCACATCACCGGTGCTGCGCGGCAAGTGGGTCCTCGAGAACATTCTCGGCAATCCGCC
>SXOW01000353.1 GCA_005778315.1 Acidobacteriota bacterium | reverse complement strand
GCAGAAACCCGAAGCCGTCCGCCAGCACTTCCAGGACGCCCTCGGAAAAAATGAACCCGCTCAGCTCCGTCTGCGCCTTCAGGATCTGAAAAATCAGTTCCTGCTTCCGCATCCCAGTCGCACCCGCCACGTTGAGGTCTTTGGCGATCTGCGTGAGGTTGGCGATGTTCATGTCCTTGAGCTCGCCAATGTTGAGGCCGGCACCTCGCCGATTCGGTTTCGGCTTTGCCGGAGGAGGTGCGGCCGCCGGCGCATCGGCGGGCGGCGCCGCCGACTCCCCATCTGGCTCTTCCGCAGCCGGCTCGGCCAACGTCGCGACAGGCGCCTCGACCTCTGGCGCGGGTTGCTCGTCAGGGGCGTCGGGTGCTGCCGCTGTGGTGGCCACGGCTGCTTCGTCGGAGGAGCGCGCTGATGTACGCTTTTGGTTCGTTGGCATAAAAGGGGTCAGGCTAGGAATTGAAGGTCTGCGGGGGCTGGGTACGACCGGCTGGCGCGCCGAGTCTCAACCAAGATGCGAGAGGAATGAAGTAACGCCGACGAGTATAGGCACGGCTCAGACGGCCTGTCAATAGGACGCTGGGCTTTCACCGATACCCACAATGCTGCAGTCCAGAATCGGCGCCAGGCCCAGTGCCCTGGCTCGCTCGACGACGGCCGGGTCGTCGGCACCCGGGTTCAGCCACACCTCGCCGATACCTTTGGTCGCGATCTCCGTCATGACGTCAGGCCCGATGGCGGACTGGACATAGACGGTCGCGATGTCGATGCGGTGCGGGACGTCCAGCACCGAGGCGTAGGTGGTCAGCCCCTCGATCGCTTCGCCACGAGGGTTGATCGGAACCACGTCATAGCCCTGGTTGCGGAACGCCCGGACCGCTTTGTTCCCAAACTTGTGTCTGTGGCGAGACGCACCCACCACGGCGACCACTCGAGGACTGACCATTTCGGCAGTATAGCGCGCCCGGACAGGCGCCGCATCTGCACCCCCCGCCGCAGGTGGCCACCCGTTCCGACGGTCGTCTGTATACAATCGGTCCGTGCCCGCCTCGCGTGTCGTGCTCTTGGTGTTGCTCTGTGGCCTGACCTTCTTCGTGGGGCTGGGTCGGCCAGCGATCACCGACTCCGATGAGGCGTTTTACGCGGAGGCCGCGCGCGAGATGGTGGTCAGCGGCGACTGGCTGACCCCGTACTACAACCACGAACACCGCTTTGAGAAGCCGGTCTTGTACTACTGGCTGGCAGCCGTTGCCTACTTGGTGGTTGGGATCGGTGAGGGCGCGGCGCGGTTCCCGTCTGCGGTCGCCGGGGTGGTCCTGGTGCTGACCACTTTCGCGGGTGCCCGCCGCTGGTACGACGAACGTACGGGTTTCCTGGCTGGGGTCATCACCGCAACCAGCTTCGGATATATCGCGGTGGCGCGGCAGGCTCTGCCTGACCTGGTCCTGGCCTCCTTCATGACCCTGGCGACCTGGACCGCGTTCGAAGCGTTGGTGGTGCCGCCGGCTGCCGGCGTGTCCCGTCGTCGGTGGTGGCTCGTGGCCTCGGGACTGGCGCTCGGTGCCGCGTTCTTGACCAAGGGGCCGGTGGGCATCGCGTTGCCGGCGGCCATTGTCGGTCCGCTGGCGATCAGGCGATGTTGGGACCCAGGACGGGATGGGTCCGTCGCCGATCGACTCCGCCGTCTCACCGGCGACGTGGTCATCCTCGCGGCGGTATGCATCGTGGTGGCGGCACCGTGGTTTGCGGCGATGACGGCGGAGCATGGGGTCGCGTATCTGCAGCGGTTCTTTATCGGGGAGAACCTGGAACGGTTTGCTACCGAACGCTACAACGTGGTCAGACCGGTGTGGTACTACCTGCCGATCGTGGCAGGCGGTCTGCTCCCCTGGTCCCCGCTGACGGTGTTCTGGTGGGGCCCTGTTCTGCGTGTCCTGCAGCGCGCGCGTCGTGTTCGCCCCGTCGAGCTGTGGCTGCTGTCCTGGGCCGCCGTACCCCTGGTGTTCTTCTCCGTGTCCATCGGGAAGCAGCCTCGGTATGTGCTGGCGGTGCTGCCGCCGCTCGCCATTCTGTTGGCGCGAGCCGTGGTCCGTCGGCTCCGCTCCGGCACGCCAGCGGCACCAGTCGTGCGGGATCCACTGGTGGCCGGAGCCGGGGTGTTGTCGGGTGCGGTGTTGTGTCTGTTTGGGGGGCTGGTCTTCCGCGCGCAAGTCTTGCTGCAGGGTGTGTCTGCGGCCACCGTCATCGCCGGTGCGACTGGCCTGGTGTTGTCAGGCGGGTTGGTCGCATGGGTGGCTGTCTCGCGTCGCCAGCAACGCTTGCCGCACACACTCGCCGCTGCATCGGTCGTCGCGGCGTTGGCAGTGCAATACGTCGTGCTGTCGAGACCAGGGCCGGAACCGGTGGAGGATCTGGCGGCCCTGGTGCGGACCTCGACGAGCGCGTCCTATCCGTATGGTCGATATGCCGTCTTCGCGCGCAATCTAGTCTTCTACCTGGAGCGCCCACATGTTGACCTGGCCTCCGTCGAACAGGTTGTCGTGTTCCTGGAATCCGCCGAACCGGTGCTGGCCGTCGTGGCGGAAACAGACCTGGAGCAGGTGCGAGCTCGGGGCGTGACACTGCACGAGGTGGGTCGCGTGTCGTATCTGAACACCGGCAACCTCAGACTGAGCACGTTGCTGTGGCCAGACCCCGATCTCCACTTGCAGACGATCGTACTGGTGAGCAATCGGTCGGCCGACGAACGTGGAGTGTCGTCGCGATGAGCGCACCGGGCGCTGCCCTTGCCCTGGGGCTACCGTCAGCACGGGGTCACGTCGCAAGCGTTACACGACCCCGGTAGCCAATCACCGTCAGGAGTGCGCTGTCGACAGGTATCGCTGGATGCGGTCCCACGCGTCGCGCAGCTGACCCATCGACGTGGCATACGACAGGCGGAGAAATCCAGGGGCATCGAACGCTTCCCCTGGCGTGACGGCGACGTGCGCCTCGTTCAGCAATGCCAGCGCTAGATCCGACGAGGTGCGCAGCCCGTCGGGTGACAACAGCGACGAGACATCGGGAAAGAGGTAGAACGCACCCGCCGGGCGTGTGACCGCGAAACGCGGGTCGCTGCGGATCCAGTTGACCAGGGCATCCCGGCGGGTCCGATACTCATCGCGCATCGCGTCCACGCATGTTTGCGGACCGGTAAGGGCAGCCACGACCGCATGTTGTGTGATGGAGGTGACGTGCGAGGTCGAGTGGCTCTGGATCGTGTTGCAGGCGGTGGCCACTCGGGCTGGGGCGAGGACCCAACCGCAGCGCCATCCGGTCATGGCATAGCTCTTCGACGCGGACCCCACGAGGACCGTGTGATCCGGCAGCCGATCCCGGAGGACGCGCGGCAGATTGTGGGGCGTGTCCTCGTAAATCAACTGCTCGTAGCACAGGTCGAGAATGAGCCACAGCTGTCGGCCAGTCACGCCCTCGGCCAAGCGGGCCAGTTCAGACTCCGCCATGAGGGCGCCGGTCGGATTGCCCGGACTGTTGATGACGATGCCGCGCGTTCTTGGCGTGATGGCTTCGAGCAGTGGTTCGGCGCGAACCGCGAACCCGTCCTCGGCTGAGGTGCGTACCCGCACCGCGTCCGCACCCGCCAGGTGGACCTGCTCCACGATGGAGGGCCATCCCGGGACGTGGGTAATGACCTCATCGCCCGCGCCAAACAGTGCCATGGCTACGTTGGAGAGGCCCTGCTTGCCGCCGGACGTCACCACGATTTCGGCCGGTGTGAATTCGACCCCGTACCGGCTCGCGTAGTGCCCCGCGATCGCCGCCCGCAACGGCGCGATGCCAGGGCCGGCGGTGTACTTCGTATGGCCCGCCGCGATAGCCTCCACCGCCGCCGTGTTGACGTGGGCCGGGGTGGGAAAGTCAGGTTCTCCCGCGCCGAGGTCAATGACGTCGACGCCGTCCTGACGTAACGCCTCGACGGCCAGGAGCACACGCTGCGTCTGGGACGCCGAGACCCCGCTCAGGCGCTGGGCGAGGCCGGCGCCGTCAGACACCTGGCGCTCCGCCGGTGGCCTTGCTGGCGAGGCGCGCTTCCACCAACTCGGGAACCAGACCGGTGACCGACGCGCCCAGCGCGAAGATCTCCTTCACCAGGCGCGAGCTGACATAGGTGTAGGCCTCAGCCGGCATCATGAATACGGTTTCGAGAGAGGAACTCAGATGGCGGTTCATGAGCGCCATCTGCATCTCGAACTCGAAGTCCGAGATGGCCCGGAGGCCACGGACGATCACGTCGGCTTCACGGCGTGCCGCGTAATGCACCAGCAATCCCTGGAATGAATCCACTTCGACGCCCGGCTGGTCCCGGAAGACGGCGCGCGTCATGGCCAACCGCTCGTCAACGGTGAACAACGGTGACTTATCCGGGTTTACCAGGATGGCCACAATGATGCGGTCGAATATGGCGACGCCACGCTCAATGATGTCGACGTGACCGTTGGTGAGTGGATCGAAGCTTCCCGGGTAGACCGCCACCCGACCGGCGCTGGATGCCATGGTATGCACTCCGTGAGTCAGACCGACTCGGCCATAGGACCGAAGAACTCGAGCACGCTGTCACCGGCGCGCACCTGTCGCAGTGATTCCAGCACCGAGACGGGACCGATGTTCGCGCGGCGCGCCCGTTCCAGCACCACGAGTCCGTCTGCCGCCAACCGGGGCGCGGCTGCCGAGAGTATCGCATCGATGTCCGACGCGCCATAGGGCGGATCCAACAAGATGAGGTCGTACGGCGCCGTGTCACGCCGCAACGCCTCCGGGAGGTCGCCCTGGTGGATGGTGCAGCGGTCGGACACCTGACAGTGGTCGACGTTGCGTCGGATCAGGGCGACCGCCCTGGCGTCCCGCTCCACGAAATCGACGTGGACGGCGCCTCGGCTCAGCGCCTCGATCCCCACCGCGCCGGTGCCTGCGCACCCGTCCAGCACCGCCGCGCCGTAAACGCGCGCGCCGAGTATGTCGAACAGTGTGCCTCGGAGGCGGTCTGAGGTGGGGCGCAGACCAGGCCAATCGGGAGAATGCAGCCGACGGCCTTTGGCCGTCCCCGCGATGATACGCATACAGCCCTCTATCCCACGCCCGCCAGTCCGAAGCGCCGGGTCCATGCCTCGTCGAGGTGCGCCAGGACCGGCTCCGGGATGCCACGCTCTCCGAG
>SXOW01000352.1 GCA_005778315.1 Acidobacteriota bacterium | reverse complement strand
GGCGGCGGCCAGGAACACCACCTTGCTATAGCCGACCAGCCACCGGCGCACGCCGAACGCGAACGCGGCCAGCGTGGCACGACGCTGGATGAGCTGCTGGCTGACGTCGCTGTACCGCGCCAGGGGTCCGGCGCACAGGAGCGGGAAGCAGAGCAGATAGAGCGAGGCGGGAATGGGGTTGATCTGGGCCGGCGCGTCCCCACGCGCCACATCCACCAGATACGACAAGGCGTGACACACAAAAAAGGTCAACCCGAGCGGCGCCAGCAACTGGGGCACGGCGAACACCCGGCTCGCGAAGAGGTCCGGGAGCGGCAAGGCGTACTTGGCCACCCCGAGCAAGACAACGTTGCCGGTCACGCCGAGGGTCAGCAGCGCCTCAGGCAGCGGGCCCGGGCGTTGGGACGATGCCGCCGCCAGGCGGGCCCGCCCGATGGCAAGGGCCACAAGGTAGTTGAAGACGACGGCGCCCGCGATCCAGCGCATGAAGGCGCCGGTCCCCGCGGCCAGAAAAACCACACTGCCAACCAGCAGGACGGCGTTCGGGAGGGTGAAGCGCCGTCCGTCCTGCTTCCACCGGTGCGGGGTGGCAGCGACGGCCAGGAAGAACGCCGCAAGGACGGTCGGCAGGAACCGGAGCAGAAATGCTGAGTCGGTGAAGAGCACAGACTGGACGCGACCCTGGACTGCGACCCGCCACCGGGGCGGGTGCTAGGTCAGCGGAGCAGCATGCTATCAGGTTCAGACCGTGCCCCGGCGGTGACCGCAACCCCCGCTCAGAGTGGGCAGTTGTCCACACCTCCAGCGGGAGAATTCCGCACCGGGGTCCCCGGGCTAGGGTCTGGCAGCTTCGGGGTAGGTGAAGTCGACCTCGGCGACGCCGTTCGCCTCGACCGTCACGACCTGGGTCAGGACGCCATACTCCTCATGCCACGCCTGAACCGTATGGGAGCCCACCGGCACGTCAGTCAAGGCGAAGGCCCCACTGAGGTCGGTGACGCCGAAATAGGGGTGCGTGACAACGCCGATGTATTCGGTCATCCAACGGTGCAGATCGCACCGGATACGAAGCAGGGCCCCCTCCGCCTCTGGCTCCAGACGCACCTCATAGACCATCCCTTGCACCGGCTGCCCAACGTTGAAGTCGTTCGTCGTCGTGGTCTGCGCATTGAGGTTGTGGAGGAGCGGGTCGCTGTTCATGATCTGGACGAGCTGGCCAGCACGGACGCCAACCACTCGGGGCACGAACACGCAGTCCGCCTGGTCAATCACCACCGGCTCGTCCGGCACCGGGGTATCGGGGAACGTGCCTTCGAGCCTGACGAAGACATTCGCCAGGCTCCCATCGCGGGCTGTCACCACCGTTTCCTGCACGATCTGCCGCCCATCCGTGAGTTGGGCGCAGAGCGGGTCGACCCCCATGCGAATGACCGGGTTGCCCGGCAGCAGACCGGCCAGTTGCACGTGGCCCCGGATGGTGCCTGTTTGTCCGCCGCCCGACTGGAACACGGCCGGCGCATCGGTGGTAGGACGGCGGGCGGCCTCTCCTGCCGCAATCCGCTGCAACGACGTATCGCCCGGGTACCAGTAGGTCTGGTGGCAGCGCTCGCAGGTGTCATTGAGAGGCCCGCCATCATCGAACAACTGATCGGCGTCTCGCGCCTCGATGGCATGGAGCATCCGGTTCGCCACCTGAAAATAGTTGCCCGCGAGACGGTACCATGTCCCGGAGTCCGCGTCGATCAGGGCTTGAATTTCGGCCGGCTCCAACTCAATCCCGGGGTTTTCTGACTGAAAGCCAGGCCGGGCCACGGCCCGCCCTTCCATCAGCATCAGGTTGGTCGCTTCAACCAGCCGCACCGCTTCGTGGCGCAGCGTCTCCCACTCCTCGTCGGTGCTCGGTCGCCGCTCCACCGTCTGGTCGTGTGTCACGATGGTCGCGACCGATTCCCAGATCGCGTCAGCGGCGGGGTCGACGACCGACAGCATGATGTCCTGGACGGACACGGCGGGACGAAGCCGCGCCGCCGACGCCCCCTCGTCGGGCTCGGTGGCGCAGCCGACCGCGGTCAACCCAAGCACCCCGTAGAGACACCACCGCGCCGTTCTCAAGGTCTGGATCATGACGTTTCTCTCCTGTCGCCGGTCGTTCCGACTCGTCATGACCCACTGACGCTGCACGATCTGATCCACCCGGACGTCGGTCTCTTGGTAGACTTGCGTGGGGGAAACAGCCGGAACGGAGGGACGGAACGATGATGAGCCGATGGCTTGGAATCGCGTCGCTGGTCGGCGCCGCCGCGCTCGGGTGTGCGCAGCCGCAAGCTGACGAAGACAGCCTGCGGGCCTCATTCGCGGAGCAGATCGCGACGAGCGATTTCGTCGACGATTTCAGCCAGGAGGGTAACGAACTCAGCTTTTCCGGTCCCGACGGTGAGGGCGGCACGGCCGCCTGGGTCGTCCGGATCGAGACGTCCCTCGTCGAACCAGTGGAATTTGACGACGAGATGCCCTTCACGGGCCGCATTCTGTCCGAGTGGAAGAAAGACGGTGAGGTCGCCCAGTATCTCGGCAACATGACCGCGTTGCCGAAACCATTCCTGGACCGAGGCCTGGCGCAAGAGTGCTGGGCGTTCTGGATCGAAGCCGACCGCCGCTGGAGTTGGGAGTGATACGACCCAGCCGCCGGCGCTTTCTCCGCCAGACGGGCGGATTCGCCGCACTGGCTGCGACCATCGGCACGCCGCGGACCCTGCTGGGGACCCAGGCCCCGGCGGTTCGGGTGCGCGCTGTCGACGCCTATCCGATCTACCCCCGACCTTCTCCGGCGACGACGACCCTCGGCGTTGGCGTTTCGGGGGGCCGTTCGAACAGCTGCCGTCAGCCATCATTGCGATCATCAAGACCGAACGGCAACCGGTGCACGAACTACTGAGTCAGATGGACCCGGGCGGACGGACGACCCCCACGAGAAACAGGATTCCGATCTATCAGACGGGGGGCGACGTCGGCAGCTCGTGGGGATGCCCCATCGCGCTCACATCGCCGAGTTGCACGATGGCCGAGAGTTTCCCGGCCGGATCGACGATTCTCGATGCCATGTCCTGCACGGTTGAGAACGGGGAGGTCATCGCCCCGACCGGAGCGGGATTTGGCACCACGCTCACGGAGGAGTTGGTCTTTGGAACACAGGCTGACAGCCTGACGAGGTCCCGCGGGCAGGCACGACGACCCCGGTACACGGAACACGCACGAGCGGCGTCTCACATGGGCATATGCCGCTTTTTTCTACTCACGAGAGAACTGACATGAAACGACTTACCATTCTTGGCACCCTGGTCGCACTCGGTCTCGTCGCCACCATCAGCCGCCCGACGGCGCAAGGCAACGTGGCGGAAATCGAACACGTGAAGGACAACCTGTATGTGATCACCGGTGGCGGCGGCAACACCGCGGCCTTTGTCACCGACGGCGGCGTGGTGGTCGTAGACACCAAGAACCCCGAATGGGGCAGCGCCATCCTCGACAAAATCAGGACCGTCACCGACAAGAAGGTGACGATGATCATCAACACCCACACGCACGGCGATCATGTCGGCAGCAACATCGACTTCCAGCTGCCAATCGAGTTCGTGGCCCACGCGAACACCAAGACCAACATGGAACGGATGCCGGCGTTCCAGTCCACGAACGGCAAGCAGTTCTTGCCGAGCCGCACCTACACGGACCGGCTGTCATTGCTGGACGGGGACGACCGGATCGACCTCTACCACTTCGGGCCGGCCCACACCAACGGCGACACCATCGTCGTGTTCCCAGCCCTTGGGGTCGCGCATGCGGGCGACATGTTCGCCTGGAAGGGTGTGCCCTACATCGATGTCAACAACGGGGGCAGCGGTGTCAGCTACCCCACCACGCTGCTGGCGGCGGCCGACCGCATCCCTGGGGTCGACACCGTGATTCCCGGGCATAGTCCGGTGATGACCTGGGCGGACTTCCGCGAGTTCGGAGAATTCAACCGCGACTTCCTGGCCGCGGTGCAGCGTGGCAAGGCCGAAGGCAAGACGGCCGCGCAGGCCGCCGCGTCGTTGAATCTCCCCGCGAAGTACGCGAACTACGCGATGAGCCGAGGCACCCTGACCAGCGCGGAAGACAACGCGACCAAGATCTACGAGGAACTCGACCGCTAGGTCGCCGCCTCAGCGTCGGCGTGGCTCGGCTCGTGGGCCGCAACGGGCTCCACCCGGCGCTGTGACACCTCCAACACCAGCGACCGGAGCAGGGGCGACTGGCCCGGAGGAAATTCGCCAAAGCTGACGCCCAGGGTCCGGGCCGCCACCACAGCCGAGCTGTTGGGCGACACGCGCGAGATCTGGTGGACGGCGTCGAGAATCGGGACGCTTTTCACGTCTGGCGGGTCGTAGGCCACCATCTGCCCAAACTGACGCTGGAGCACCATCCGCACCGCGTGCGCGCCAAACTGGGTGGCGAGCGCGCGGTCGAAATTGGTCGGCGGACCACCGCGCTGCAGATGGCCGAGCACGACGACTCGGGTCTCGCGTTTCAGTCGCTCATGGAGCTGCCGGGCCACCACGTGGCCGATGCCGCCGAGACGCACCTGGCCGCCGCCGCTCCCGGCGGCGTTGGTCACCAGGCCGCCTCCCGGCAGCTCCGCTCCCTCCGCGACCACAATGAGCGAGAACCGCTTGCCGGCGTTGTCACGCTCCAGAATCTTCTGGCAGACGTGCTCCCAGGTCCATGGGATCTCCGGGATCAGAATCACCGAGGCCGCCCCGGCGATGCCCGCCTGGAGCGCGATCCAGCCGGTGTGGCGCCCCATGACCTCGAGCACCATGATGCGCTCGTGGCTTTCAGCCGTCGTGTGCAGCCGGTCCATCGCGTCGGTGGCACATGCGACGGCGCTGTCAAACCCGAAACTGAACGCGGTCGCCGACAGGTCGTTGTCGATCGTCTTCGGGACACCCACGACCGGAATACCGCGCTCGTGGAACTGCTGGGCGACGGAGAGCGAACCATCCCCACCGATACAGATCAACCCCATGATGCCCAGCTGGTCCAACGTCCGCTGGACGTCGCTCAACAGCTGCGGGTCGAGTTCCAACCGGTCATCGACGCCACTCCGGGCGACAAACCGTCCCTGGTTGGTCGACCCGAGAATGGTGCCGCCCCGGTTGATGATGCCCGAGGTGTTCGTGGTGTCGAGCGCCACGTAGGTGACCGGATCGACCAACCCCTCAAAGCCCCGACGGAACCCGACGATGTCGGCCTCCAGTCTCACCGCCGACTTGACCGCGCCACGAATGACGGCGTTCAGCCCTGGACAATCGCCGCCCGACGTCAGAATGCCTATTCGTGCCTTGCCGGTCCCCATCGTCTTCCTCCTCATGTTCACGGTACACAGGTCGCTCCGTCTGCGCCAGTCGCGCACCAAGCCGGCCAGCCTAGTCGGCCTGCGGCGGGGGCAAGAAAACAGATCCGAAACACTGTAAACTCAGCGATTCCGTATGGCCATTAAGGTCGCCCTCAACCACCAGACGAGCTACACGTACGACAGACTCGTCACGCTGTCGCCGCACATCATCCGACTCAGGCCGGCACCGCAATGCCGGACGCCGGTGGTGAGCTACGCCCTTCGGGTCGATCCGTCGACGCATTTCCTGAACTGGCAGCAGGACCCGCATGGCAACTACCTGGCCCGGGTCGTGTTTCCGGAGCGCACGCGACGCCTGCGCGTCGAGGTCGACCTGGTCGCCGAATTGACCGTGATTAACCCGTTCGACTTCTTCCTGGAGCCGTCAGCCGAGGAGTTCCCGTTCAGCTACGACAAGTGGCTCGCGAAGGACTTGCGGCCCTACTTGAAGAAGGGTCCCAAAGGTCGACGGCTCCGTAAGTTCCTCGACACCATCGATCTGACGCCTCGCCGCACCGTCGACTTTCTCGTGGACCTCAATCAGCGGGTGGCCAAACTCGTCGCCTACGTCATCCGCATGGAGCCGGGGGTTCAGACGAGCGAACAGACGCTGGGGCTCCGCAGCGGGTCCTGCCGCGACAGCGCCTGGCTGCTGACGCAGACGCTGCGGCGACTCGGTCTGGCGGCCCGGTTCGTCTCAGGCTACCTGATCCAGCTGGTTCCGGACCAGAAACCGATCGAGGGTCCCGCGGGTCCACCAGCCGACTTC
>SXOW01000351.1 GCA_005778315.1 Acidobacteriota bacterium | reverse complement strand
TTGGAGATTTCCGCGTATCGCGGCAGACGCTCCGCATTCGAGCGCAGCGCATCGTTCAGGTGTTGGGTCAGGGTCTCCACGTGCTCATGCTAGCAGGGCCCGGTCCTCTGGTCGTGCAACAGCTTGGCCCCCCCTCTGCGGACTTGGCAGTGCTTCCGGAGCGGCGGCGAGGGCGGCGGGTCGGTGACGGTTCCAGGCGACCTGCCAAGGCGTGGTGGCCACCCGCCCTGTGTCGGCACATGGGCCAGCGAGAGGTCGAGACGTCACCGAGAAATCGCTTCAGGCGTGTTGGGCCGGAGCGTTAACCGTCTCCAATGGACCTTGGGCACGCGCGGAGAGAAACGTGTACTCTTGCATTCCGTTGGGGTTGAGAATCGCAGCTGGCGTGGCCCTCGGCTTCGCGGCGCACGGCTGTAGTGAGCACACTCCGCCGCCTGACCCGGAGTCGCTCGAGCGAATACAAGCTCGAATCGCGATGCCGGATGCCGAAGTGCCGGACCCGGGGGACGTTGCCCCGCCTGACCCCGACGCCGCCCCTGCTGACATCGTCGCGCCCACAGATGAGGAGACCAGTGACGCCGACACGGAGGACGTGGACCCATCGGACGTGCCGCTGCCCGACGTCCCGCCCACTGACGTCGAGTTCCCGGACCTCATCATCCCGGACGTTCCGCCCACGGACGTCGAGCCGCCGGATGTGCCGCTGACGGACGTGCCGCCGACGGACGCCGAGCCGCCGGACGTGCCGCTGACGGACGTCGAGCCGCCGGATGTGCCGCTGACGGACGTCGAGCCGCCGGATGTGCCGCTGACGGACGTCGATCCGCCGGATGTACCGCCGACGGACGTTCCCGATAGCGGCCCGACCGACGCGGGAGACACCGATGCCACCGACACGGGCGGTTGCACGACCGACTCGGACTGCGACGACGGCTTCCCCTGCACAGGCACGGAGACCTGTGTGGCGGGTGCGTGCGTCAACGGAACACCCCCGGACTGTGATGACGGCCTCGACTGCACCAACGACAGTTGCACGCCGGCGACGGGATTGTGTGCACACAACCCGGACTTGGACGCTTGCGTTTGCAACGCGGTGTCGATGACCCACACGATGAGCTTCGACACGGACAAGATTAGCAAGACTGTGCCGTGCCCGATCGTGGGCGGGATCACCGGGTTCGAGAGCGCCTTCACGATCAACGGCTCCTACACCGCGGGCAACTGCGGCAACAAGTGCGCGACAAACCTGAGCCTGGGAGGTTCCTTCACGGAGACCACCCATGCTTGCGGGACCTCGCTCGGCATGTCTGGTGGCGTCACGTATAGCGGGACGAAGACCGGTTGCCTTACCTGCAACGCCACGACCTGCGAACAGGGGTGCTCCGCGGGGACCTGCGACAGGCACACGATCTCCGGGAACGCCTCGACGAAGTTCACCAAGTTCTACGGCTACCACCAGAAGGGCGACAGCTTGGGGGTTGGCATGGAGGTGAAGTGTGGCGCGACATTCAGCGCCACCTACGGTGCCGGCGGCTCCGTGACCACCACCAAGGACAACGGCTACACCTGCGCTGACTGCGTCGAGTGTACGAGCGTCACTGCGAACGGTGGCGCCGGGGTGGGTGGGGCGCTCGACTGCTTCATCGACATCGACTTCTTCAAGAAGGCCAAGTACTCCGTGGGCGTCAAGAACGCGGGAGCGCTCAACATCGGTATGTACGCGGGTGGCGGCGGCCAATCGGGCAAGGAGTGCAAGGACACACGCTGCTTGTTCGCAGGGGCCACCGTCAACGCCTCGGCGAATAGTCCTTGTGTCGGCGTCAGTGTTGGGTTCTTCGGCGTTTCGGCCAAGTGCTCGGCATCTGCCTCGGCGTGCCGCGAGGCGAACTCGTGCACCTGCACGGCCCAGTGCCCGAAGTGTTCGTCAGCGTCAACCCAGCTGTCCTGCACCGTCGCTTACAACGGCTCGTGCAAGTAATGGAGGTCATCATGGCAGGCTCAGCCTCAACGCGCGGCGGCACTGGGGGCGCAAACTCCCTCTTGGCGCTCTTGGCCGCGTGCTCGAACTCCGCCGACCCAGGCCCTGTCGGAGCCTTCGACGCCACGGATCTCGGGGCGGGCAGCACAAAAGCCGAAGTGGGCGGGGCGGACGCACACACGCCGGCGCCCAGCGCCGACTTTCCTGTCGTCTCGCTGCCGCCGCCGGACCTCGCGGCGCCGCCGGCAGCCATCGAGGAGCTCCCGGTGGAGGTGGTCAGAGTCTTCGACTGCATTCCCGAGGGTGTGGGGGATCGCCTCGGTCTCACCGATCTCACCGGAGGGCCCGTTGGCGAGATCGCGATCCGGCCGCACGACCGCGCAGAGTGCCAGTACCACGTCTATGCGGACGTGGGGGGCCAGGAGGTGCGCCTGTCCGCCGTCCCCAGCGGCTACCTCTTCGCCCAAGGCCATCAGGTCAGTGACCTCGCCATCGTGTGCGTGAACGACATCCAGCACAGCCGCGCTCCCAACGGTCGCCGAACGATCGACGCCGTTCGCATTGCCTGCGCCGTCGCCACGGACGGCGTGTTCACTGCGCTCGCGGACGTCGTGGCCCCGGCCACCGAGCCGCCTACCGACCGCCGCCGCCCCAGCGCCGAGGGCGGCTTCGCCCCGTGGATTCGAGTGATCGAGGCAGACGCCGAAGGCTGGGCCATGAGCTACATCAGGGACTCCACGTTCCAGTTCATGAACCTGTCCGACAACGGGCGGCCGGCGGAGGACGGCGTTTTTCGGGTCGAAATTCGCAGCTCATCACCGCAGAGCGGCATCGTCGTAGGCGCTACAGACAAGATCACCTCAATCACGAACCCGGCGTCGGGCGCCCCAGCGGAGCCGTGGGTTCCGTCGGACGAGGAGCGTCTGCAGCTCGAGGGCGTCGTCTCGTTCGATGACGGTCCGTGCCCCACCGGCTGCCCCGTGGAGTAACTCGAGCGCGGCCCCAGTCGTCGAGCGTTCCCGGGGGAGCGCCCACATCAGGCCGGCACGCGGCTCAGCCCCTCTTCGGCCTCCGCCGCGTGAGGCCCGCCATCGCGCCGCCATGACGGTCCACAAAGGCGCGGACGTCCGCCGGTCGCTTCCGGGCGGTGTCCCGTAGCACCCGAGGTCATGGAGTCGACGTGGGTCGGCAGGTGCTCGCCCAGCTCCCCGCCTGATTGACGATTCCCTCCGCTTGGATTCAATCAGAGTCGTGGGCCGCCCGAGATCCCCGATACCGACGCCAGAGGCCCTGATCGCTCCGGGCGGGGCGCTGCACGCGAAGGCCGAGGCCAAGCTGGCCAGGCTTCGGACCGAGTACCCGGACAATGACTACGGCTTCGGGGGCGACACGCAGACGAGAGCTGCCTGGCTGGTCGGGATGCTGGATGATCGCCGCGCCGTGCCCGCCCTCCTGCACGCCCTGAAGGCGAATCCGGGCGACGCGGCGATCGCATCCTGGCTTGCCAGCCTTGGGGAGTGCGCGCCTTCCGGGGCCTCTGCGCCGCCCTCGAGCACCCCGAAGCAGACGCACGTGCGGCCGCCGCCACCGGCCTCGCCTTCATCTCCGACCCCCGCGCAGTCAGCGCCTTGTTCCCGCACGCCGAGGACTCCGCTGAGGAGCCTGGCGTGCGGGCTCAGTGCATCGAGGGTATCGGATGTCAGCTTATGGGCACGGACCGGCGTCGAAGTGAGTTCCGCCGTGCCGCGCGACGCGTGGTCGAGTGGCTCCAGGATCCCTCGCCAGATGTCCGCTTCTGGTCGGCGTACGCGGCAGCCGTGATAGGGCTACGCGCCGCGCGGCCGCACCTCGAAGTCATCGCAAGGAACGACCACGTGCTGATCGGGCGGAACTGGGGGCTGTGCCTCGAGGCGCGCTGGGCCCTGGCGGCCATCGACGGCCGAGAAGAGCCTGAGATCGGTCACGGTCTCCTCTGCGCTGACTGCGCCACGCGGTCGCCGAGCTGATCGGAATCGGTGGGCGGGGGAAGCGTACGGGTCGTAGCGTCGGCGGCTACCAGACAGCGCCCAGGCGCGTCGAGAGCGGCAGGCCCTTCGGGGCGCCGAGTTACGTGCGCGTAGGCGAGCGTGTGTGGTCCATTTGCCCGTGGAGCGGACCGCCAGATTAGCCGCGCGCCACACCTGGACTCGCCTGCCGGCTCTCGCTAGCCTGCCTGGGTGGTTCACAGCTCCTACTCGCCCATCGACGGCATGCGCGAATGGTCGAAGTCACGCGCACGCGCGGCGTCCCTCACGACCGCAGACGCGCTCGAATCCGAGACCACGCGCCAGCTGGAAATCTGATCGCACGGGAGCATCGCCATGAGCCATTTCACCGCCGTCGAGACCAAGATCAACGACCTGATCTGCTTGAGGCGTGCCCTCGCCGACCTGCAGATCCAGTTCACCGAGGCCCTCGCCGAGGAGCAGGTCTTCGTGAAGGGCTACCAGGGGCAGACCACGGGCGCCAAGATGGCCATCCACATCTCGAAGTCGTACGACATCGGGGTGAAGGTGGACGCCAAGGGCAACGTGCAGTTCGTGGCGGACTGGTGGGGCGTCGAGACCACGCGTGGGTGGGCTGAGGACGAGTTCATCAAGAAGGTGACGCGCCGATATAGTTATCACAAGGTCATGCAAGAGGTGAACAAGCGCGGCTACACCCTCGAGTCCGAAGAGGTGAAGGAAGACCAGACCGTGCAGATCCGCGTCCGGACGTGGGGCTAAACCATGGCGCAGAAGACCGACATCATCTTCACCATCGACAACGACGGAAACATCACCATCACCGTCGAGAACGTGAAGGGTAAAGACTGCACCGCGCTGACCAAGGAGCTCGAAGAGTCCTTCGGCATCGTGGTCGACCGTCAGTTCACCCAGGAGTACTACCAGCAGGCCGAGACCGGGCGCGTCTCGATCAAGCTCGGCGGCGACTGACCGAGGCGATGGCGACCGGGCCCGACTTCGAAGTCACGCTCGCGCCGCGAGCCTGGCGCAGCGTGGACCCGGGCAACCCCGAGTGCGGCGAGGTGTTCACCCGCCGTAAACGCTTGTTCTGGCACCGAAATTTGGGCTGGGGCAAGGACCTCGTCCGCGCCGAGAAGACGCGTGATCCGGTCCCGCTGAGCAGTGAAGTCGCCAAACGTACGGCGGCCCTGCCCACCATGAGCGTGCCTCACCGCGAAGGTGATCCCGACAAGGAGTACGACGTCGCCATCCTCGCGACGATGGAAGAGAAGACGCCGCAGTTCAATCTCCGGAATGTGCCGCGATATGTGATCGAAGGTGATCACGATGAGATCCAGTGGTCACATTCAGAGCTCCCTGACCGCAACGCCTACGAGAAGGACCTCGCTGAAGTCCGCGCCGCGCGCCACGACCCGCCGGTGCTGACCATGGCCGATTATGCGGGCGACGTGTCCAGAGACATGCGCGACCGCAACAACGAGGTCTTCTTCGAGCTCGACTGGGAGCAGTGGCTCGGCGCCGAACACAAGAAGGACGCCGGCGGGAAGCTGTGGACGCACCGCCCGGAGGACGGCGGCAAACGCACGCGTCCGTGGCCGGAGATGCGCATCACGCAGCACAAGTTCTGGAAGGGTCGGCTCATCACCGAGAAGTACTGAAGGTCAGGGGCTCACGCCCAAAGTCGGGGCTCTCACCCAAGCGCAACCCACCACGAGAGGACTTCAACTTGAAAGGCCGAAATGGCAAAGTCAGCCACAGACCCCTCGCTGTCCTTGCTGCCGGCCGGCTCTCAATGGGAAGGTGGCGACCTCCCCGGAGGCTACACCGTGACCTCGCCCGCGCTCTTCGATCTTTGCGAACCCCGTCCCGGTGTCACGGCAGGGGCCAGTCGCGAATCCGACTTTGCCGCCGATCTCGCTCAGGTCCTTCGTGGCCACGCACCACCGGACTATGCCGATCCGGTTCGGTTCTTCGCCAGCACGCACCCAACGCGCGGCTCGCGCACGTTGCTTCAACAGGTGTTTTCATGAGGAACCGTGACGCCATGCGGGTATGCGTTGATGGGATCCAAGCGATGCCGGGCGAGGAAGCCGCCTACTGGCTGGGAATGGCGATGCGCCGCAACAACCGGCGCCGATTGCTGACCGCACTACGTTGGCTCCTGACCGACCCGAGCGCCGCCGTATGACCGGAGATGTTCGACACGTGCGGTACCCGCGCCCACCGATCATCGAGGCGGTCGTCGAACTTCGCTTCAAGTCGCCCGTCGGCCAAGACCGGCTCTTCGGGGAGCTCAAAGCCAGGCTCAGCGACCGCTACGATGGCAAGGAGCGGCAGATTCACACGGTCGAAGTGAGCGCCGTGTTTGATGAGGACAGCATCGCCACTCACGCGCGGCGCAAGGAGACGATTCGTTGCCTGAGCTCCTACGACGGGCTGCGCCTTCTCGGATGCGGGAAGCATCTCCTTTCGGTTCACGCACTGGCACCGTATCCCGGGTGGGACAACCTGAGGGAGCAGCTCACGGAAGCAGTCCACGCGCTCGGGCGACCGATTCGCGCTCTCCCATTGGAATTGGCGGCCGTTCGCTACATCGACGTCATCACTGTGCCTGCGCCAACCGTCACCCTCGAGAACTATTTCACCTTCGTGCCTCCGCCGATCCCCGCGCTGCCCGGCTCGCATACCAGCTTGGCATTTCGGCGAGAGAGTCGCGATCCCGGATCGGGCATCTTGTCGCGCCTCGACCTGGTGACCGTCCCATCCCCAACCGGCCTACCGAACCTCGCGATTCGCTATGACCTCACGGTCTTGCATCCCTACGCCTCAGACGTTAGCCTGACCGAAGGCGACTGGTCGTCGCCAGTCGAGGCGCTCCACCTCATGCAGCGTGAGGCCTTCGAGCAGTCGATCACCGACGCCACCCGAGAGCTCTTCCGATGAAGCCCGCATCGACCCAACACGCGGTTGGTCCTAGCGCCCACATGGGGGCACCGTCAGCGTCTCGATCGAGCGCGACTACCACCTCGTCCGCCGCGTGGCTCGAGGACGTCTATTCCGACGTCGCTCGGGGCGATCTCGACGCGGCGCTCGACGTGCTCATGCAGAACTTCGACGATCTGTTTCACGCCAACCAGTTCAAGCAGGCCAACAGCCTGCTCCGACACGTCGACCTGCAGCGTCTCGACGTGGACACCATGGTCGGGTTGCTCGCCGCGACGTTGCCGGCTCGTCAGGAACTGTCCCAGCGCGCGAGAATTGTTGAGCGCGTGCGCTCGCGTCTGGAGCGTCAGGTGCCCGAACGTCTGGACGGTCTCCTTCGCGGGTTGGACTGAGCCCTATTCTTGCCGGGTCCTGTCAGGCTAGATGATCCAGGCCTCGTCGACGTCGACCCCATTGTCGTCGTCGCGTTGTGCCGGCCCAATGGCCCACCGAGTCTTCATCTCGGGATCCGCTATCGCGACCAGGGTCAGGTCCATCACCTGCACCTAGGCTGGGAGGACTATCTCAGCCGGAACTGGTCGTGGCCGGGCGTCGGTGCCTTGCCGTCGGCCGATGACTCAAGGCTGAAGAGCGCCGCCGCGAAGTGCAGGCAGATCTGGCGGCGCTTCGAAACGGATCGGAAGATGCCCTATGGCCTCGCGTGGCGCGGCAGTCGCTTCACGGCGTCGGGCGTTCTGGAGCTTGCCCCCGGGGCCCGCGGCCTCACATGCGCGACTTTCGTGCTGGCCGTGCTCAAGTCGGTCGGGATCGAGCTCGTCGCCGAGGACACGTGGCCGGACCGTCTTGAAGAGACAGATGAATTCATCACTCGGGTGGGTGGGGATCCACCGTCGCCAATCGCTGAAGGCATGCGACAGGAGCTCGTGAGCGGCGCCCGTCGGATCACCCCTGAC
>SXOW01000350.1 GCA_005778315.1 Acidobacteriota bacterium | reverse complement strand
TCTCGGAACCGCTGCCGTTCGACAGCGATGGCGACGAGGCGCGGGCGCACGTAGAGAAGGTAAAGTCAGGGCTTCGGTCCCTGCTGGAGATGCTCTCGGGGCCTGGCAGCGCAGCAGCGGCGGCTAGTGTATCCGCCGCCGCATCGGCCGAAGGAGAGGCGGCGGTCCAGCCGGACGCAGCGGGGCCCGCGGCGGCGCGCTCAGACGAGATGCGGCAGCCCAGCCGCAGGGTCAAACCGGCCCAGAAACGGGCATGAACCGATCACGGGACCCCCAACCGGTTCCCGGTCCGTGATTGAACAGTCCTTTCGTGTCGGGATGAGGCGCAGCCTGGTAGCGCACCTGACTGGGGGTCAGGGGGTCGCTGGTTCGAATCCAGTCATCCCGACCAATAAATACGGGCTCACTCGGGAAATCGGTTGAGCCCGTTCTCGTCGTGGGTGGCACATGGGTGCCATCGGCGCGCGTGTTCGGAGACGCACGTCATGATCCACCGCCGTCAGGTGCATACACCGTGCAGCGTTCTGGGCACCTCTGCCAGAGGAGCCGTCGGCTCTGACCGACTTCAGCAGCGGACGGGACAGCCTTCGTCGCGCAAGACCGCGACCAACATCGAGCAGAGTCGACCTGATGGGACCGTGATGCTGGTTCCGACTCCCTGGGTCTCTGTCGGCAAGTTACGGCACATAACTGCCCAAGCGTGTTGTTTGGCATAAGGCAACGCTATGGGGTCTGCATCACTGCGCATGCTCGGGCGGCGATGGGTGAAGCGGACCGCGACTCTCCGGGCATGAGGGGAAAACACTACTTCCTTCATACGGCTACTCCGTTTTTGAAATCCACTCCACCCCTTGCCCCATATGCCCGCACCCGGTCGCCCGCCTTCAGCGTCGCATCCTGAATCGTACCGGGGATCCCGGAGGGCGAGTTAACCCCAATGCGTCATTGCTCTGGGCGAGCAGTGCTACCGGTACGTGAGCCGGTACGAACTGAACTGATAGCCGGCCGTGCCCGGTCCGGGGGCGAAGAGCGCACCCGCAAACGACACGGGCGACTCGATGGTGCCGGGCTCCTCGATCTTCAGGGGTGCAACGACGAACCGGAGGCCGTGTCGCTCATGGAAGTTCACCACTGCCGTGGCCCGCACCACACCGGCGGGCGCGCGGCTAATCACATCGACAAGTGAGAATTCAGTCGCGGTCTCGTTGTTCGGGATCCTGACGTCGTTGCGACCAAGCCACAGACCCGCGCCCTCGAGCTCGACTGAGACGCGCTCGCCCGTCTGCTGAGCCACCGCGGAGGCGGCAAGGGCGAGGACAAGCAATAGGGGTCGCGCGATCAAGGTGATTATTTGCATGTCGTTGTTGGAGCAGAAGGCCAGGGCCCCAGATACTTAGACCACACGCTGCGGTGTCACAGGTCGGCTTGACGAAGGCTAGGACCCTGATGGGACGGAGGCGCCAACACGATCCAGGACCAGTCCAGTAGCTGACCGGTCGGCCGCGCCAGCGAGCGTCGGTCGTGATGCGCCAGGCATCGCAGCGAAAAGGACCCTGACCTGACGGTGGCTCGCGCTCTCGCTGATGTGGCCCGTGACCAAGCCCCTGGTTAGCGGCCCTCGAACACGGATCACGTCTCGGTCACTACACCGTCACCCGACGCCTTCGCGGACAATCCGGATCGCCTGGCCAGCTTCCAGCGGGAGGCGCAGGCGCTGGCCAGCCTCAATCACGCGAATATGGCTGCCATTCCTGGCACCGAGAAGTCTGACGGCACCCAGATCCGCTAATTCACCGCGCCCAACAGAGCCTGCAGCATGCGCGTGTAGTCAGCATCCGCGTCGCGGAAGCGCGTTGCATACTCGGACTCCGACAGCGCCTGCCCGCTCCAATCGCCGCTGAACCGGACGAGCTGGCCTCCGCGCTCCGCGCTGTCGGCCGCGTTCCCATTGTGCAGACCGTCAGCGCCGCCATCGGCGATCAGCACCCGGCTGTCGACGATCGACGCCGCGTTCAAGTCGAGGTAGACCTCACGATAGTCTCGGGCCGCGATCTTCTCTTCGACGAACATCGGCACCTCGTAGCGCGCCGACACGACCAGCAGACGTCCCGGAAAGAAGAGGGCGGCCACAAACCGGTCGTCTCCTTCGCTGTCCTTGGCGGCAATGCTGTCGAGTTGCGCCGCCGCGAGCGCCGCCGCTAACTGACCGGCCGGACCCGCCGATGCCGATTCCTGCGTCACCAATTGTTGCGCCGCGGCGGGTCCACGCGCTCCGAGCATCACGGCTACGACGACGATCGCGGTCTTCGCCCCACACAGAATTCGTGCCGGCATGGTGCCCTCCTTGTCTAGTGATGCACGCCGCGTCCGCTGTCTAGTGAGGAACGCCGCGTTCTCCTCCATCGCCGCTTGTCGATCCGTCGCCACGCAACAGCGTGAGCCACACAACGGTCCACGCATTCCACGAGACACATGCAAGCACCGCCAGCCAGGTGATTCCGAGCCGCGAGCGACTCGGCCGCGACGGGTATCAGCATTCCCGGCGACGACAACCCGTCCTCACCGCGAACTGCTGCGGCGAGTTGGTGCACCGTACCCAGTTGACATAGTGACCTCGGAACAGGCTAAGTATACGCCCTCGATACGGCCTCTTGCGCATGGTCAGCTCTTGGGGCAGAATGGCGGGGAACAACGCTGGGGCCGCCCGGTTTCAAGGTCCGTCGACGTCCAGGCAAGCACAGGTCACGCCGCTTTAGGCGATCCGTAAACACTTCTCGTCGTCGCGTCGCTCTTCGATACCCGGGTTGCGTGGGAAGGCATGCCAGTGCCGGCCCGCTGTGCAGGTTCGACCAACCGGCTGGAAGGAGTGAGGGCTCATGAGGAGATGGCCGCGCTGTCTGATCGCGTCGTCCGTACTGTTCGCCGTCGCCTGTGGAGGGGCGGCGACACCCGAGCTACAACTGATTGAGGCTGCCGCTGAGGCGATGGGTGGCCTCCGCAACGTGCAGCAGACGACGGCGCTGACCGTGAAAGGCGAAGGGCGCGTCTTTCGTCTAGGTCAGAACACGCGCCCGCGCGCCGATCTGCCCTACTACGAGGTCGCCGACTACCTGCTCCAGATCGACTTCGCCAATCAGAAATGGCGGTTGGGTCAAGACCGCACCTCGACCTTCCTGACGGGTAGCCCCGTCAACGGCGTCAGGCAGACCTATGGGCTTGATGGTGACGTGGCGTACGACGAGCAGGGTGATCGCACCGTGCGGGCGTCCGACCAGGTGGCCCGCGACCGCTGGGCCGAGATGTATCACAATCCGCTCGGCATCGTGTTGCTCGCGCTTGACGAGACATCAACCGTGAGCAATCTGCGGGAAGAGGGCGGCCAGCGGGTGGTGGATGTCGTGGCCGCCAACGGCACCCAGTTCACGTTGTACGTCGCGGCGGACACCGGGCTTCCCAGCAAAGTGGTGTCATCCTCGTACCATCCCAACTTGGGCGACGTCACGATCGAGACGGAGTTCGAGGGTTACCAGGAAACGGGCGGGCTTGGAGGGTTCCAAGCGCGACTGATCCTGCCGCGCCAATACACCACCAACCTGGACGGGCTCACAGTTTCGCAGTACACCACCACGTCCGACACGACCACGGCCATCGGTGACCTGTCGGTGTCGTCGGACGTGCGGGCGGCCTCTCCGCCGACCGAGACCGTGACTGTGGAAGTGGACGAGTTGGCTGAGGGCGTCTGGCGTCTGGCCGGGCAGTCGCACCACAGCGCCCTGGTGGAGTTCGACGAATTCCTCGTGCTGGTCGAGGCGCCTCAGAGCGAGGCCAGGACGCTGGCGGTGATCGCGCGCGCGCGCGCATTGCGGCCGGACAAACCACTACGCTACGTGATCAACACGCACCATCACTTCGATCACTCGGCCGGCATCCGGGCGGCGGTGTCCGAGGGATTGACCGTCGTCACGCATCGGACCAGCCAGGCGTTCTTCGAGGACATCGTGACCCGTCGGCATTCTGTCGTTGAAGATGCGCTGACACGCAATCCGCAGCCACTGAAGATCGAGACAGTGTCCAGTGGCGAGCCCTACGACATCACCGACGGGCGTCGCACTCTTCAGATCGCCACGATCGTCGATGACCCCCACGCTGAGGGGATGCTGATGGCCTATCTACCTCGCGAGGGGATCCTGTTCGAGGTGGATGCGTTCTCTCCGACAGCGGCAGCGTCACCCTTCGCGGCGAACCTGCTGAAGAACATAGAGGACCGCAGCCTACGGGTCACGACCATCGTGCCCCTGCATGGCGAGGCGGCCACCCTGGAGGACCTCAGGAGCGCGGTGCGACGGGAGCGTCCGCTCTAACAGACGGGCCGGCGCAGCCTCGCATGCTGTTTCCCGGCCGCGCAGACCAGGGCGCGGCCGGGTGACGTACGAAATGATGGAGGCGGCGTGGCGGCCACCGACGCGGACGGGTGCGAAGCGCGATTGGATGGACCTTTCGCCCGCACGATCGACGCGGCGAAAAGCACGTCGTGTCAGGCATCCTGGACCGGGTCGATTGGAACGCGGAGCTCGTGGCTGGATTTCGTCGAGGTCATGGCCTTAGCGGTCGGTTGCCGGCATGACACGGCAACGATACGCTGTTGGGCCATGACAGACCATCTCATCGAAACGCAGCACGACGGAATCGCGACACTCACCTTGAACCGGCCCGAGGCCCGCAATGCGCTGACGCCGGAAATGCACCGCGCGCTGGCCGAGACCCTGCCGCGTCTGGCGGCCGACAGGGCGGTGCGCGTGGTCGTGCTCACCGGAGCCGGCGGGGCCTTCTGTGCCGGCGGTGACGTCAAGCGGTTCGCGTCCGCCGCGTCGGCCAGCGCGGCATCAGGCCGCGACGGATTCAACTTCGAAGATCGAGTG
>SXOW01000349.1 GCA_005778315.1 Acidobacteriota bacterium | reverse complement strand
TCTACGGCACAGTCATCGCCCAGGCACAACAGATCGACGTCGACGACGGAAAGATCATCTTCACGTTCGCTGAGGCACAACGGACGTTGGCCGAGCAGGTCGGAAGCAGTCGACCGTGGCTGGAGGCGCTGGCGACCAAGACGATTGGTCGCAAGATGGCGGTTGCGGTGAATCAGGGACCCGGAGCGGCGCCGGCATCGGTGGCGTCGCCGGCCACTGTGGCCGCCGACCCTTGGCAGGCAACGCTCGAGCCCCCGCCGGAGCCACCTCCACCGAGCGAACCGCCAGGCGACCTGGATCTGTTGGAGGACGAACCGTTCGATCTGCCGCCGCCAGCGGGCGCACCCGCGCGCCGGTCAGCGGGGCCGTGGCTCGGCAGTCCCCTGTTCGGCAGCCCGGGACAGGGTGGCGGACAGGAGCCACCGCTGACGCGGCGGCTCGACCGACCGGTGGTGGATGGACCGGCAGATGACCTGCTGTCGCAGGCCATGCGCGAGGAAGCGGTGCAGAACATGCTTGAAGTCCTGCCGGCGGAGATCAAGGACGTCGAGGAGATCTAGAGATCCAGGTATGAATATTCAGAAGATGATGCGCCAGGCGCAGGAGATGCAGGAGAAGCTGCAGCAACAGCTGCGCGCGGCCACCGTGGAAGGCACCGCTGGCGGCGGCATGGTGACGGTGACCATGAACGGGGTGAAGGAAGTGCAGGCCCTGAGGATCGATCCGGAGGTGGTGTCGGCGGAGGATGTCGAAATGCTGCAGGACCTCATCGTGGCCGCCATCGCCGAGGCCCAGCGCCGCGCCGATGAGCTGATGTCTCAACAGATGGGCGGCATGATGGGTGGGATGAAGATTCCCGGGCTGACATGAACCAGATTGAGCCGCTGGCTCGGCTGATTGAAGAACTCCAGAAGCTGCCCAGTATCGGCGCCAAGAGCGCGCAACGCCTCGCGTTTCACATACTGAAGCAACCCCGAGACCAAGTAGACCGGCTCTGCGAGGCGCTCCGCGACGTCAAAGAGCGGATCACCAACTGTTCCGTCTGTTCGAACATCACGGATCGCGACCCTTGCTTCTATTGCACCGACGGGAGCCGAAACCGCCAGCTTATCTGCGTGGTCGAGGATCCTCACAACGTCGGTGCGATCGAACGGACCGGCGACTTCAAGGGGACGTACCACGTCCTGATGGGCGCCTTGTCTCCGCTGAAAGGTGTGGGCCCGGACGAGCTGCACATCAAGGGGCTACTGCAGCGGGTCGCCACGGACGATGTCATCGAGGTCATCCTGGCCACGAATCCCAACGTGGAAGGCGAGGCGACCGCCATCTATCTCGCGAAATTGCTGAAACCCCTCGGCGTGCGGTGCACTCGTATCGCGATGGGCGTGCCCGTGGGCAGCGACCTGGAATACGCCGACGAAATTACCATGCTCAAGGCCATGGAAGGCCGCCGCGACATCTAGCGTCGGTCGAGCGGTGCTAGGGGCTGCGGTTGCCTTCAAAGTTCAGTCGTTCCAACACGGCGCGGGTGGCGGGAGCACGGTCGGCTCCGGGTTGGGTTGCCAGCTCCGCTTGTAGGCGGCTGAGGCCGGCGGCATCGTCGACGTCGTACCAAGGGGCAAGCGGTGCGACCGCGAGACCGCACCGTGCGGCGGCGGCCGCCGTGTCGGCGTAGGTCCATGCGGTGCTCCAGCGGATCTGGCTGAAGAGATCCGGCACATCCTCCCCGGACAGGCCGCGCGCGAGACCGATGAGGTAGTAGCCACCGTCCTCGGAGGGCCCCAGCACCACCTGGTTCTGGTCCTGACGTAGTCGTGCGATCGCCTCCTCGACCCGCGTCACCGGTAGCGTCGGGAGATCAGCACCGATCATCACGACCGGCGAGAATCCGCGTCCGAAGAGGTCGTCGAAGACCCCGCGTTCTCGTTCGCCGAGGCTGTCACCGCGTTGCGGGAGGAGGCGGTCGGCCGGCACGCCGGCGGCGTCGAAGCCGGCGGTGCCACCGTCACGGGTGTATGCGACGAGCAACTGGACCCCGTCGAGCCCGCCACACGCCGCCACGACGTCTTGCAGAAAGGCCGCGTACACGCGACGTCGATCCGATTCGCTCGGGAACGCTGCGGCCAGGCGACGTTTGGGCGCTCGGGCGCCGAGTGGGGACCGGGCCATGACGACGACGGCCGGGCCGGCGTTACCCATCGGCTCGGCCGTCGCCGTCCCGGACGGTGCTGGCGCCGAGGACCCGGTTGACAGAGATGCCCCGGCCCAGCAGGAACACGCCGCCCGCGGCCATCCAGACCACCTGGCGCGCCTTTCGGATGATTGCCAGCGTTACGCCGGCCGCGCTGCCGAATCCGAGAAGCTCGGCCACCACGGCGGTGCCTGCTTCGTCGACCCCCAGACGCATCGGCACGACCTTGAACACGACGTTGATGAACCGATTCCCTGACTCGAACAGGAACACCTCGACCAGGTTCGGCGCCCCGTTGGCGATCAGCGAGAGCACCATGTAGACCTCCACCATCGCCAGCACGTGGAAGACCAGCTCCCAGCCGGCGACGCGGACGAGCCGTCCCAGGTCACGGGGATAGAGCGCATGGACCCGGCCCTCCAGGCGCTGCGCGCGTTCGGTCCAGCGGGTGAGCCGGGCCGATGAGCGCCAGCCCCGTGGCGCCAGGCGGACAACCGCGGCCACGGTGTTGACCCGCCTCCAGATCACGGTATGCGCCACCGAGATGAGCACAATGAGCGTGGTCACCAGGGCCACCCCAGCCACGCCCCACGTCTCCGTACTCCGCAGACTCGGCACCAGCGCCGCCGCGCCGCCAGCCAAGACCGCCGCCGCCGACAGCGTGTAGAAGAGATTCTCGACCGCCACGGCGGGTAGCGTGCGGGAAAGCGGTTCCGCGTCGCGCACGAACATGGCCTTGGCCGGCTCGCTGACGAGGATGCTCAAGGGGGTCAGGTTGCCGAGCGTGTCGCCGGCCACGACGGCGCGAAACGCCAGCCACGGGCTGAGCCGGTGAGTCCCTTCCAGGCAACTGCGCCACGCCATGCCACGCGCGGCGAACCGCAGGCCCGCCACGACCACGATGCCCTGGAACGCCCAGCCGAGACGTTGGACATGGTCGAGAATCTGGGCCAGGCCGGCTTGGCGCACTGAGAAGACGAACAGCGCGGTGCCGACCAGCGTCGCCCCGATGGCCATGAGCGGCATACGCGCGCGGTGCGGGTGGGTAGGATGTGGCTCCGTCATGCCGCTTCAATCTTGCGGCGATCTGGCGCCGCCCGGCATAATGCCTGGGTGCCCTTTGCGGCGTCCCCCCTGCCGGCAGCGTTCATTCTACTTGCCGTCGGGCTGCTAGCCAGTTTCCAGGGCTATCGGCTCTTCCGGTGGCTGCTGGCGATCTACGGATTCCTGGGCGGCGCCTACATTGCGTTGCAGTTCGTCGGCGACCAGGGCCCGTGGGTCGCAACGGGTGTGATCGGCGCGGGCGGACTGGCCGGCGCACTCCTGTTCCTCTTCGTCTACCTCGCCGGTGTCGCCGTCCTGGGGGCGGGTCTGGGCGCGCTCGCCGTGAGCCTGTTCTGGAGCCCGCAGACCGGCGACCCAGCGGTGTGGATGGTGGTCGTGGCGTGTCTCGTCGGCGCCGTGGCCGCCGTGAGTTTGCAACGCTACGTCATCATTGTCGGCACGTCGTTCGGTGGCGCGTGGACCGCCCTGGTCGGCGCTCTCGCCCTGGGTGGTCATACCGAAGCGCTCGCGGCAGCCAGCGGCGATCTGTGGCACCTGTATCCGATGGCTCCCGCCGATGGTCAGGTCCCGTTTGCGGTGGGCTGGATTGGCCTCGGCCTGGCCGCGGCCCTGGTCCAGCTCCGCGGGTCGAGTGCCTCACCCAGCGCCGATTGATTGACCGCTGCCGGTGACTCAACTAAAATCACTGTCGGCTTGGCGCGGATCCCGCCTGACTTTCCCAGCTAAGTTCCACGGCTGCCACGTGTTCCTGAGTAGCTCAATGGCAGAGCATCCGGCTGTTAACCGGAGGGTTGTAGGTTCGAGTCCTACCTCAGGAGCCAATTTCTTCAACAGCTTACGCGGATCGGTCTCGGTGGGTGCGGCGGAGTGCCTATTTTTGTGCCCACGTCGCTCAATGGGCCCGCTCAATCGGCGTGTCTGATGCCACCTTGCCGGCCGGCGCCCGGTCGAGGGTCTCCAGGGCCTTGCGCTCATAATCGACGCTACCACGGCCAAGGGGGTGCCCCGTCGGCCACGGTAGCACACCAGACCGCCGACGACGCACCGTAGGCCCCCCAGGAACGCCCTGACGCTCCCCGGCACGACCCCAGGCCGGTCAGCGAGCCAGTTCGTGGACGGCTCTCTATCCGCGAGTCTCTTCGAACGTTGCAGCGCCAGTTGCTGCGTTCCGTGAAAGGTAAGGCGATCGAAGGCAGCAGCCACACGTACGACCTCGGACTTGCAGATGTCTAGAGGCGCTGCTCACGGACCTCGTAATGCCAAAGATGGACGGCTTCGCCTTGGCCTCGAAGGTGGCGTCCAAGCGCCCAGAGATACGCGTTCTGTTCATCACGGGGCGCGCGGGTGATAGCTCCCGCGTGGAGAACGAGCTGCGTTGGACCCAGCTGGGCATCCAGTTCACTGAGGACTGACGAGCTGCCGGGGCTCCAGTTGGGCATTGACACCCCTATATGTCAAGACACTCATTCAGGCAGCGTCCAAGACCCGCCGGTCTCCGGCTAGGGCGCTCGACACGCGCCCGCTGTGGAAGGACGCCTCCGAGTGATCGCGGTGATCGACGACCCCGCTAACCAATTCGGACAAGAGTGAGTGGGATCTGGTCATATCGGATCCACCCTTGCGCAGTTCAACGTCCCGGACGCGCTCCGCCTCGTTCGGGAACATGGCCGCGATCTCCCGTTCATCATCGTCTCCGGAGAGCCATGGGTGAGGATCTCGCGGTCGCTGCTATGAAAGCCGACGCCGCTGCCTACCTCCCATCTACTAATGCCACCACACTGGGTACGCAGAACACACCGGCGGCGCCATGGGCGATCGCCACTATCCGGAGTACCATCGAGCCCTGCGATCAGGCTCAGGCTGCAGTGCATTCTGGCCAGCCCCCTGCTTTGAGTCGCGGGCACGATATAGGCAATGCGAACAGGTTCGTGACCGTGCCGAACGTCAGCAATGGGAAACACGGCGCCGCCCGGCCGCGACGCAGAAGAGAGCTGCCTGAGTCGGCCTCAACTGAGACGGTATTTCCTCCGGATCACCCTGACAAGGGCCTCGCGGGAGGAGGGGAAGACGTTCAGCGCCTTTTCAAGGCGTCCCCGATCCCGGCTTACAGCTGGAAGCGTCGAGACCGCGATTGGGTGTTGGCGGACTGGAACGACGCAGGAGAACGGCTTACCGGCGGTCATATCCGTGAGTACCTTGGAAGGCGTCTCACAGAGATGTACTCGGACATGCCAGAGCTGTCGGAGGAATTCGAACGGTGTGACACGAGCGGGGCGATTGCTCATCGGCGCATCTCGTACAAGTTTCGCTCATCGGGTGAAAGCCGATGGCTCGACGTCACGTATACGCCGATCGCCGCTGGCTGGCTCCTCGTGCAGACGGAAGACGTGGACGCTCGGGTGCGAGCAGACGAGCAGCTGCGTGAGCAGGAGGCCCGACAGCGGGCGCTGCTACATGCCATACCCGACATGGTGTTTCGCTACACGACGGACGGTGTCTGTCTCGATTTTCACGCTCCTCCGTCGACAGCTGATCTCGCGGTGCCGCCGGACCAGATCATCGGCAGGCGGCTCGACGACATCCTGCCGCCGGACATCGCCAAGTTGGCACTCGCAGCTTCCAAACGGGCTTTTGAGACTGGCGAAGTCCAGCAGATCGAGTACGCGATCGAGCTAGACGCGGGGCTCACACACTTTGAAGCGCGTATCGCCAAGGGTCACGGTGAGCTTATTGCCGTCGTTCGCAATATCACGGACCGGCGCGCTGTCGAGCAAGCTCTCCATGAACGACAGCGGTTATCGCAGATCCTGCTGGAGAACGCACACGATGGGATCTGCTTGCTGGATCGCGACGGCATCATCCTGTATGCCAATCCAGCCGCGTGCCAGCTTTTTGGCGGTGATCCCGGTGAACTGGTTGGTCGTTTCGCCGCAGATCTAGTTGCTCCGAGCGACAGAGAGCGGGTCATCACCCGAATCACGGATCTGGCCGGAGAGGCACCCAAGGCGACTCCCGCACAAATCCGGTATCGTGCGCGTGGTCGTGATGGACGTGGGTTGGTCGTGGAAGTGACCAGTCGCCCACTCACCTATGAGGGTAACCGCGCCCTCTGCAGCATTATCCGAGACGTCACCGAAGAACAACAGCGCGAGAATGCCGCACAACACTATCGAGACACTCTCCGAACGTTGAGCGTTCGACTAGCCGAGACGGAGGAACGCGAGCGGCTGCGGATTGCCAGCGAGCTTCACGATCAGGCCGGCCAGAAGTTGGCCGCAGCTCGCCTGAAGCTCAGAGCGTTGGCCGGCTCACCGATGCACCAGATCGATGTGAAAGCGGTCCGTGAGGTTGAAGCGCTCGTAGCCCAGGCCCTGACGGAAACGCGTGAGCTCATGTTCGAGCTCGGCCCCCCCGATCTCCAGGAGGCCACGTTCGTAACAGCTTTTCGCTGGATGGTTGATCAAGCAACCGCTCGCGCTGATATCGACTGTCGAGTCACGATCGGCGAGAACATCCCTGACCCAGGAGAACCTGGCCGCGCGATCGTGCTTGCTAGTGTTCGCGAGTTGTTGCGCAACGTCATCAAGCACGCCCAGGCGAAAACGGTGGAGGTTGAGCTGTTTGCGGAGGGTGGCGCCCTGCGGGTTCGTTTCCGGGACGACGGCGTCGGCTTCGATTATCGGGAAGTGGACGAGTTGCCTGCGGTATACAAAGGTTTCGGTCTCTTTGCTGTTCGAGAGCGCCTGCGCAGCGTGGGTGGCTCGCTGGAGATTCGCTCACGGCTGGGGTCAGGGACGGCCGCCGCGCTCACCGTACCACTGCCTGATCGCGGCTAGTCATGAGGTATCGCACGGCAGAGGTCGCGAGGCTGCCCGTCTGCCAACGGCGAGACGAGATAGACAAAAGCGGTCATTGGACAGCACGACAGCCGACTTCATTCGCAGCCGTGAAAGGCGTGATCACACTGCATGGATGCTTGTAACAGCGCTTTCAGGATGTGAACGGATAAACAACTAGCGTTGAATAGAACAAGACCACCGCAAGAACTAATGAACCCAATGAACGAATCGCAGGGCCAGGGGCGCATCAGAATCGTGATCGCAGATGATCACCATCTGGTACGGCAGGGCATTCGCGCTGTACTCGGGCGCGAGCCAGACCTTGAAATCGTCGGAGAGGCACGAGATGGATTTGAGGCGCTCGAGATGGTGAACTGCCTGGCCCCGCAGGTTCTTGTCCTGGACCTCATGATGCCGAGACTCCATGGTCTGGAGGTGATCCAACGACTGGCCGCACAACCCTCGACACGTGTCGTCGTCTTGTCGATGTACGGGAACGAAAGAAGCGTCGCGACGTCATTGGCCTTGGGGGCGGTGGAATTCGTTGCCAAAGATGCGGACCCATCCGAGCTCTTACGAGCGGTCCGTGCCATCGCGCGCGCGCGAAAGCCGATCAGCTCGTTGCAGCGTGGCCGTCAAGCCAACCCCCGCTTGGCCGATAGGCCGAAGGATGCTTACAGCGTGCTTACACCGCGCGAACGGGAGGTGTTGAAGCTCGTCGCTGAAGGATACTCAAGTGCTAAGATTGCCGCGAGGTTCCGGTTGAGCCGCCGGACGGTCGAAACCCATCGCTCGAATCTGATGCAGAAGCTGTCGCTCCGGGATCAGACCTCGCTGGTGAAGTACGCCATCGCGAGGGGGATCGTGGGGGTGGACTGGTATCCGCCCGATGGCGGGTAGCCGAATCACGGTTCGATGAATCGGCCACGGCAATGCCCGTAAACACGTCGCCCCCCGTGAGCATCTCGCATCGCTCGCGGGATCGCACCTGGACCCCTGGACCCGAAGGTGGCGGCAGCATTCTTCGAGCTGTTGGCTTCTCTTGACGGTACGAGCCAATCCGCTGAGGGCGCCGCTGCGGCCGGAGAAGGTCGAATGAGCGGCCGGATCCTTGTGGTCGACGATTGTCACGCCAACCTGAAGTTGATCGAGCGGTGGTTGACTGGTGCAGGGTACGACGGGCTGACGGCGGATTCCGGCGAGAACGCGACCCTCGTGCCGTCGGGGCTCCAGACCGGGGTCCATCGGCCGGAGATGGAGCTGTGGACCACCCCCGGGAGCCGGGCCCTTGTACACCACCAGCGTGCCCATCGCCTTCGCGAGGCCGAAGTCCAGCACCTTCACGGTGCCGTCGGGGCGTACCTTCACGTTCGCGGGCTTGAGGTCGCGGTGGATGATGCCCTGTTCGTGCGCAGGGGCCGAGGCGGGTGCCGGCGGTCAGGGCCATGGTCTGACGGTGCTCTGAACGGTCATTCTACGTTCAGCTCCTTCGACCCAGCCTGCGACGAGCGCGGTCCCGCGCCACGCAACAGCAACTGAAGAATCGCGAGTTCCCAGTTTTCGCATTGGTGTCACGTGAGCCACACCACCGCGATGACGCCGACGAGTGAGAGTGGCGCTCCGAGTCGCCAGTAGTCGCCGAACCGGTATCCTCCCGGGCCGTAGACCATCGTGTTGGTCTGATATCCGATGGGTGTCATAAAGGAACACGAAGCGGCGATTGCCACCGCTATCGCAAAGGCGCGGGGCTCGGCTTCGACCTCGACGGCCGTCGCCATCGCGATTGGGAACATCAGCGCCGCCGCCGCATTGTTCGAGATGAACTCCGTCAGCACAACTGTCGCCAGAACGGTGCCGAGCAACGTCCAGTGCCAGTCCAAACCGCGCGTCGCCTCGACTACCTGATGGCCGACGGCGGCACCGAGTCCGGACCCCTCGATGGCGGCACCCACGCCGAATGCCGCGGCGATCACGACGAGCACCTCGATGTCGAGCGCTGCGCGGACGTCCTGGGCGGACAGCGCGCTGGTCGCGATCAGGAGCAGCGCACCAGCGGTGGCGGCGTACAGGATCGGGGTCAGCCCGCTCCCGGCCGCAACGACGACCCCAGCGGTGATCAGGAGCGCCAATCCGGCGCCACGGCCGAGCCGCCGATCCGGCGCTTCGAGCGCTGAGATCACCAGAAAGTCCGGTCGGTCGCGCCAATGGTCGCGGAAGTCCGCGTCCGCGAGCAGAAGCAGCGTGTCGCCCAGCCGCAGTTTCACCTCGCCCAGCTTCGCAGCGACCGGGTGCCCTTCTCGGTGAATCCCCACAATGGCGGCACCGTACTTCCGCCGGAAGCCGACTTCTCTCGGTGTCCGGCCAAGAAGCGGTGAACTGCTGCCGATCACCACCTCGACCAGACGGTGGGTCGGCGTCTCGAGATCGGCGAGGTGCACTCCCTCGGCCGACCGCAGTCCGCGCAGCTTGCGCAGGTCGGCGACAACGCGGGCTTGTCCCGCAAAGAGCAGATGGTCCCCGCTGTGCAACACCGTGGAGGGCGCCACCGGGGAACTGGGCTCACCATCGCGCTCGATCTCGACCAGATAAACGCCGTCGAGGTGCCGCAGTCCTGCCTCCTCGACCGACAAACGGTCCAAGCCCCCTTCTTGGTTGACAATCATCCGCACGATGAAATCCCGCTCAGCCACACTCAGTTGATGTCGTGGCGGCTGGCGATCCGGAAGAACAAGGGGGGCGAGCACCGCCACGAGGATGACGCCCACGAGGGCGATCGGAAGCCCCACGTGGGTGATCTCGAACAAGCCGAACGGCTCTTGTCCGGAGGCTTGCAGGAGCCCCGAGACGACGAGAGTCGTCGATGTGCCGATCGCGGTCACGACCCCGCCGAGGATGACGCCGAACGACAGCGGCATCAGGAGGCGAGAAGGCGGGATCTTCCGCTTCGCCGCCGACGCACTCACCGTCGGCATCAACATCGCGACGATCGGCGTGTTATTCAGAAACGCGCTGGCGGCCGCCGCGGGAACCAGCATCCGGAGCAGGCTTGCGGTCCCGGTTGGCCCCTCTCCCATGGCGAACCTGACGAAAGGCTCCAGGACACCGGTGCGTTCGACGGCGCGGGCCACAATGTAGAGCGCCGCGACCGTTATCGGCGCGGGGTTCGAAAAACCGGAAAAGGCCTGGCGTTCGTCGATCACACCCGCGACGAGGAGCACGATGACCGCGCTGGCCATCGACAGCGCGGTCGAGTACCCGCGCACCATCGGCACGAGCATCACCACGACAACACCGAGCGTGAACCACGCGTCGAAGCCCATCAGCCAACGTTACTCGGAATCGCACCTATCTCTTGGGGCCAATCTGTTCGCGCTGGGTTGAAGGATAATGTCCCGTCTCACCGGCCGGATGGGGTCGCGGGTCTCGCCGACTCGTCAGAACACCTGATACCGACGGCGGGATCTTCGAGAGGGAGTGATCTGGTCCTTTTTCGACTTCGACGCTCGATCGGGATTGTGTACTGTCGAGGGGTCTGCGTCAATAACAAGCGTTTCTGGCGCAGCACGGCGGTGCTAGTCGCCGCCCACGCGACAAGACAGCGATGACCGAAGAGAGCCAGAAATCGAGACGCACCTTTCTCAAGAGCGTCGCACTCGCGAGCGGCGCAGCCACGCTGGGTGGTTGCCAGACTGCGGAGCCCACACGCAACGCGGGCACGTCAGTGTCAGTGGCCGCCGGCGGCGTGTCCGTCGCGCCAACGCACATACCGACCGTCTTTCCCCGCCACAATGAACGTACCAAAGGGTGGCTGCGCTTTCTCTGGCAGAAGGCTACCACGCCCGATGATTGGAGCTATCGCGGTGACGAAGCGTTGCCCTGGGGCATCAGGCTGGAGCGCGGTCCGATCGATTTCACGGTCCACGGCACGGGTCCCCACCCCTGGTGGGATCAATACAGCAGTCAGCCCTACCTGCGCTATCCGCGGTTTGATTTGACGGATTCCAGCTATCCGGTGATGTTGATGGCCGACCAGACGCCGGCCTGGCGGGAGGTCTATACGCGGGTGCTCGACGAGTTGGCGACCCGCCATACGGCCTATTGGGCGGCTATCGACTGGAACACGTTCATCGGCCCGAGTCCTGATCGTCAGAACTCGCCAGTACACCGACCACCCGGAAGGCCCGCAGTGCGAAAACACCAAGATCTGGCCCGTCTGTAACAGCGCCGCCGGACTGGGCATCTACCTGTCTGACCAGCTTGGCGTGAGCAACGCCCACGGCGTGTTCGAGAACTGGGTCGAGTTTGCCAAGGACAACTACATGGGGATCACCGAGCGCAACGAGCTCGAGTGGCTCACGTCGTTCTATGACCCGCTGGAGAACTTCAAACTGAACGGCCCCGGGTCGAGCGGCGCCATGCTCGCGTTCTATCTCCTTCCACAGTCGCCAGAGATTGGCACGTTCGTCTACGAGGCGGCCGCCAACGCGCTGGGTTGGCGCGACCCACGACGGGCGATAGCACCCGACCCACTCGGTTTGGCGGTGGCCAAGTCGCTGGGTGATCACACCGCGGTGGCCCGGTTGAGCGGGGCGGCAGAGCGAGACAACGAGCCGCGCTGGTTCGGCGACGACGGAGACAGGTTCGGCTGGGGGTTCAACCTGGGCGAACCGTGGCCTCGCGGGCAAGGGACGGCTCGGATGATGCTATCCGAGATACAGCAAGGCAATTGGGCTGAGGCGTTCACGGTCAAGCACCGCGACAAGTACACGGCGCCAACGTTGGAAGGTGTGGACTACCCGACGGTCGGGGTCGACCAGGCATGGAACGACAAGGAGAGCGGCATTCTTTTCATCGGCACCTACGCGGCGGAACGCTCACGCCGCGGCGAAGACACCACCTGGCAGGTCACGAACCTTCCCAATGCCAGCGACGCGTTCGTGCTGCAGAACGGCGCCGAGTTGCCGGTTGAGGTCACGGGCCCCACCAGTATCCGGGTTCGCACGACGGTGGGGGACCATCGCTACCAGATCCACACCGGCTACCACGGTCAGCCAACCGCCGCGCGCCGGGAACCGACGTCGTCGACCAGGGCCGCCAGCGGCGCCCTCGCCGCCCGCACCCGGACGGCGGCCGACAATGCGCAAGCCGCGCGGTCGGTGATGGCGAGCGGAACGGCGGGCTGCTCTTGCTGCGGGGCCGTCACGCCACGGGCTTAACAGCCCTCAGTCTTCCACGACATGGGCTTCGAAGCTCCGCCGGTGCGCGGCCCACGCCCGGTAGTCGATCGTCCCGTTCGCGTCCACGCAGCGGGCCGCCGCCTGGGCCATACGCATCGCATGATGCGTATTGTCGTGCACATAGAGCCCCTGTCGGCCGAACGACAGTAGCTGCGGCAGCGACGACACCCATGCGTCGAGTAGCTCGAACTGACGCTCGAAGCCCCGCCGATACAGCGGATAGATGTGCGACATCCGACGCACCAGGACGTCGGTGATGGGACACCGGATCGGCAGACCCGCCCGCGCGAGCCCGTCGGCGACCAATCGCCCGAGCGCCTCATCCGGCATCGACCAGAGATCGTCCCGCTGGGAACAGGGCAGCTCGGCGCACAGCACGGTCCGCCCCAGCGGCGCCTCCAGCGCCGCATAGTTCTTCGGCTCCGAGACCCGGGTGAACCGAAACTCCTCGCCCGGAAAGTAGTGCGCGTCGAACTCCGTGAAACGGTGCTGCGCCAGCGTCAGGTAGACGAGCAGCATGGACCGGAACTCCAGCTTGTCGACCGCCTGACGAACCGGCTCCGGCGCCGCCGGTTCGACCAGCTGGGAGAGCACCGTGATCGGGATCGTCGAGAACACGACGTCGGCGTCGTGTGTCCATTCCTGCCGGTCGTCGCCCCGCACGGCGAGGGACGCCCCGCCCTCGGTCAGCAGGACCGCCGTTGTCTCGCTCGACAGCCGAATGTCCACGCCGGCTCGCCTCGCCGCCGTCGCCAGCGCGTCGCAGATCTGGCCGAAGCCGAGCCGCGGATAGTAGAACACCCCCTTCGCGTTCGCCGCGCCGCTTC
>SXOW01000348.1 GCA_005778315.1 Acidobacteriota bacterium | reverse complement strand
GTTGCTCGTCGTGAGTGCGCTCGTCGTCGATGGGGTGGCGCTCGCGGCGATCGCAAGCCGCATCAACGAGTTCGGCGTGACCCCCAACCGCGTGGCGGCGCTTGGCGAGAACTTCATCCTGCTCGTCAATCTCGCGTGGTCGGCCTGGCTCTACCTGCGCTTCCTGCAGCGCCGTGGGTCGTTCGCGGCCCTGGAGCGATGGCAGGTCGCGTACCTGCCCGTGTACTCCATATGGGCGGCGATGGTCGTGGCCGTGTTCCCGCCCTTGTTCGGCTACCGCTGATACCGTTCGGCGGGCGCTGTCCGCAGGATGGTCTCGACGCTGGTGGAGGCGTGTCCGGGTGGCTACTCCTCGCGGAGGACTCGAACTGGTTCGAGGAGTGCGGCGCGCACGGCGGGGAGCAGTGCTGCGAACACGGCCACGGTCAGAACAAGCGCAACCACGCCGGCCAGCGTCGCCGGGTCAGTCGTCGAGACGCCAAACAGCATGCCCGATAAGACCCGCGTGAATAACGCCGTGAGCCCGAGGCCGATGACACAGGCCAGGCCGACGACCCGGAGCGCGCTCGCCAGGAGCTGGCGGACAACGCCGCCTCGGCCTGCGCCGAGTGCCAGCCGCAGGCCTATCTCGCGCCGGCGAAGACGTGTGGTGTAGCTGAGCGTGCCGTACAGACTCACGCACGCGAGCGACAAGGCCGTGCCCGCAAAGAGCGCGAGGAGCCATGAGCGCAGACGGTTCTCAGAGAACGCGCTACCTATCTGCTCGTCCAGCGGGGCGATGTCGTAGACCGACCGCAGCGGTTCGAGCTCCTTGAGCTTCACACGCACGGCTTGGGCCATCCCCTCTGGTTCGCCCCGCGTTCTGACCAGATAGGCGGGCATCGGATTGGGTGCACTGAAACAGGCATAGACCGTCGGCACGGGGTCTCGGTCGATGCCACGCTCTCGCGCGTCTCCGACAATCCCTACGATCCGACCACTGTCGACCAGGTGCAGCCCGATCGGGGACCGCGGGGTGAAATACCGTTCTGCGAACGCACGGTTCACCATCACGTCCGACTCGCCAACCGGGCGGCGACGGCACGGCTCGCCGTCCAGCACCGGAATCTGCATCGTCTCGAAGTAGCTGGGTGAGACAAAACGGCTCTCGGCAACCAGTCTCGGTTCGGTGTCGGCGCGTCCTTCAACCAGCGTGAACTCGATTTCGTACTGGCCCGGGACACCTGGCAGCATCGTGGCGGTCGCGGCCGAGTCGACGCCTGGCAGCGCCTGCAGCTCGTCCAATGTCCCATCGATTCGCTGGACGACGCGGTTGTAGTCCCTGGACTCCGCATAGCTTCCGCTCACCCGGAACGTCAGCACACGGCTGACGTCGAAACCAGGCGCCACGCGTGAAAGCTCCTGGACACTGCGGAGTAACAGCCCGGCCCCGGCGAGCAACATGACGGAGAGGGCGACCTGTACGCCCACAAGCAGCCATTGCAGCGAATGGCGGTGGGACACGTGTGCACGGCCGGCCGCGCCGAGGGCATCCAGTCCGCGCGCGCAGCGTATAGCGGGAAACAGACCGCAGAACACGGCCACCACGATGGCCGAGACCACCGTGCACAGGACCATCGACCAGCTGATGCTGACCTCGTCCAGCCGTGGGAACGTCGGGGCGAGCATCCGAAACGCGGCGGAGGCGCCGGCGACGACCAACAGGCTGATGCTGGCGCCCACGAATACGAGAACCGCGGTCTCCGTCAGCATCTGCGCGGCGAGCGTCACGCGGGACGCCCCGAGGGCGAAGCGGACGGCGACTTCTTGCTGCCGCTGTACAGCACGCGAAAGAAGCAGGGCTGCGATGTTGGTGCACATGATCAGCAATAAGACCGACACGGCACCGAACAACAGCCACAGTGACCCACGAACCCCACCCACCGCGGCATCCTTGAGCGGGACCACGCTGACCGCCACGGCCGCGTCCGTGTCTGGGTATTGCGCGCCCAGTTGGGTCTGTACGACGGCGAGATCGGCACGCGCCTGGTCCACCGTGACGCCCGGCTCGAGCCTCCCGACGCCCTCGTACCACGTGGCCGCTCGTGGTGCGCTGGCCGCCGCGGTACTCGGTAGCCACAGGTCGACGTCGCGGTCGGGAAACCGAAAGGCGGCGGGCATGATGCCGACGATTGGATACGAGGTGGCACCGATGCGAACCGGGCTCCCTAGTGCGTTCGGGTTGCCACCGAGGCGGCTTCGCCAGTAGCGGTCGCTGATGAGCACTGCGGACGGGCCGCCATCTTGATGCTCCGCCGCGACGAAGTCTCGTCCGCGAGCCGGCGCCATGCCCCAGACGTCGAGAAATCGCGGCGCCACAAAAGCCCGCCTCACCCGTTCCGGCAGCTCGCCGGACGTGTCGGAGACATCCTCCATGAAGTACCCGGTGATCGCCTCGAAGGTGTCGCTCAAGCGGTTCCAGTCTTCCAGGCGGGCCGGCGCGATGTTGGTCTCGGCGGAGTCGTCGGACGTCTGTGTCACCCGCATGAGGCGGTCGCCGTCCGGGAACGGCAACGGTTGCAGCAGAATGGTGTCAATCGCGGAAAACACCGCCGTGTTGGCGCCGATACCGAGCGCGAGCGTCAGCGCGACCGGGATCGCGAATCCGGGGTTTCGTGCCAGCGCCCGGACGGCGAAGCGCACGTTGCGCGCGCAGGCGTCCGCCCACAGCGCCACGTCCGCATCGCGCGTGCGTTCGGCCTGGACGGACAGGTTGCCGAGCTGTCGCCGGGCGAGGCGCGTGGCCTCCTCCGCGCTCAGCCCGTCAGCGCGCAGCTGGTCCGCGCGCTCAGCCAGATGGAAGGCGAGCTCGCGTTGGATATCGTCCTGCACCCGAGCGGCGCGGAAGACATTCCAAAACCGTCGACGTCGAGACATGTGCGCCCTCCGGTGAACGGGTTAGACGTAGCCCAAGACGCGTGCGACACCGTCGGTGAGCTGGGTCCAGCACGCTTCTTCCTCGGCAAGCTGTCGGTGTCCACGGCGCGTGATGGTGTAGAACCGAGCCTCGCGTTTGCGTTCCGTGACGCCCCACTCTGACCGCAGCCAGCCGTCCTGTTCCATGCGATGGAGGGCGGGATAGAGCGACCCTTCTTCGACGCGCAGCAGGTTGGCCGAGACGTTCTTGATGTGCGCGGTGATCGCGTAGCCGTGCATCCGCCCGTTGGACGCCAGTGTCTTGAGGACCAGGAGGGCCAGCGGGCCCTGCAGGATGTCGTTCCGCGTCTTTGTTTTCATGACGTATACATAGCTAGATATGCATCATCAGCTGCCCAGCTGTTGCGTCTGTCAAGACGTGGCCGTTTGGCGACTGGCGGGGGTGTGCGAGTTTGCGCGGTTGAGCACGTTCGTTTAGCATCGGGCGATGCGAGTCAGGGTGCTGCAGGCCAGCACGCTCGGTGCGCTGCTCGTTGGGCTGGTCCCGGCGGCCGGCGCCCAGGACAGCCCGACAGACTACGCCCAGTGGCGGGGGCGCACCCGTGATGGATCGGCCAGTGCGTTCGAAGCGCCGGTCCAATGGCCCGACACCCTGACGCGGCACTGGGCGGTCGAGGTGGGTGAAGGGTACGCCACCCCGCTCGTCGTCGGCGAGACCGTCTACACGTTTACCAGACACAGGGGCGATGAAGTCGCCACCGCGCTGAGCGCGGCGACCGGCGAGGTGCTGTGGCGGACCGCGTACGCGGCCCCGTACGAGCCTTTTTCCGGGACCGCCAGACACGGAGACGGCCCGAAGGCGACCCCGCTCTTTCATGGAGGGAGACTCTATACACACGGCATTGCCGGGGCGGTGTCCGCGTTCGACGGCGCGTCTGGTGCGGTCGTCTGGCAGATTCCAGCTCCGGACGGTCAGCCCTTGTTTGGGACATCCGTCTCGCCAGTCGCGCACGGCGACCGCGTGATGCTGCACCCGGGGTATGGACCGTTGACGGCCTTTGATGCGGCCACCGGTGAGGTCGCCTGGACGACGGGTGACCAGGGCTTGTGGGCGTCGCCCGTCATCGCCGAGCTGGATGGTGTCAAACAGGTGATTTCGGTCGCCTATCAGGTCATTGAGGGCGTCTCCCTCGCAGACGGCGCGCTGTTGTGGGACTACCCGATCAACCGCGAAGAAGTGCATGCGGTAACGCCGCTGGTGTACGACGGGATGGTCCTGGTCACTGGACAAGACTCCGGAGTCAAAGCGCTGCGACCGCGCCGTCGCGACGGGGTGTGGTCGGTGAGCGTCGTCTGGGAGACCGATGAGGTGGCGATGGAGCTCAGCAATCCGGTGCTCGTCGGGGACGCCGTTTTTGGGTTGTCGCACCGCTCCGCCGGTCAGTACTTCGTCCTGGATGCCCGAACCGGCGTCGTGCGATGGCGCGGAGCGCCGCGAGAGGCGGACAATACGGCGGTGGTCAAAGCCGATGATCTGCTGTTGCTCCTCAACGATGACGCGGAGATGATCGTGGGGCGCTTGAGTGGAGCGGGGTTGGAACGGATCCGGAGCTACACCGTTGCTGACAGCGCCACCTGGGCTCAGCCCGCCGTTTCAGGAAACCGCATCTTCATCAAGGATGTCGACACCCTCACGCTGTGGACGGTTGACTGAACCCGGACGATAGAAAGCATGAGCGGGCACCGCGGCGAGGCGGCAGCCCAGAGCATCGGGGGCCGCGAACGGCCACTACCGGGACGGCTGAGACGGCCTCATTTTCGGCTCGAACGAACCGGCCCAATCATTCGCCGCTCGGCGCACTGCCCCGTCAGGGCGGCACGTGCTTGCGGTACCCCTCACGACAGACGCTTGAGTTCTTCTTCCTCGGGTTACGTGAGCTCTCGGACCCGACGGTCGATCAGCAAGAGCTGCTGTATAACGCCAGTGTCCTCGCGCACCACGCCCAGGTGTCCACCCAGGCAACAGCGAAATGCCGACGCCGGCCACCCTGACCGACGTATTCGACATGTTCGTGTTCGACCGGAGCATGTCGAACGACAGCCAGATGCTGGAGACCGCCGGTGCCCAATGCCTGCTGCTGGCGGGGTTCTTCGAGGACCAGATGCGGAATAGACATCGGATCAGCTGGTATGCCGCACTGGGCGCCGACTTCTTTCGGCGTGCGGCCGCACTGACTCGCCTGACACCGCGGGCCCGTTTGCTCGATGCGGTCAGCCGGCGCTTCGAGCCGTGGCGACGGCGTCATGCGCGGCTGAGTCGCGAACTGCGCGAGCACGCGTATCTCTTCGCCTGGCCGTCGCCGCCCGCACCGATGTAGCCGCCCGGCGGACCTACCCCAGACGTGGGTCACCGCCCCCGGGGGTGCGCGGTCCGCCTCGCCCCCGGTTACAGGCGTGGCGGTCCAAGGTGTTGCAGCACGCGGAGGCGGGCGGGCCGCGCGGATCGTGTCGTGGTGCGCGGCCGGCGGGGCTTGGAGTAAGCACTGGTCTCTCATGACGAACAATCTTGCCTTGGGCTTCCAGCTCACGGGCAACTGAGACCGTGTACCAGGAGACCGAACCTTCAAAGCAATAGACACCGGTTTCTTCCAGCCGACACCCCTGACGGCTACGCGTTCATTCGTCGTGGTTTTCGTAGCATACGGTTCCTCCCATTCTAGGGGCTGAGCTTGAGCTCGTGCCGCCTAGCTTGCGCGCTCGACGACTCCTCCAACCGCCAAGTCAAGGGAGCCGTCCATGAAGTCCCGCCAGATCACCTCCGACGAACGATACCTGATCTCGAAGTTGCGCCAACAGCGGTTCAATCAGTCACCCATCGCCGAGATGCTCGGACTACCGCGCGAGGCGGACAAATACCGCGGTGGCCAAGCCGATGATCTGCTGTTGCTCTTCAACGATGACGGGGAGATGATCGTGGGGCGCTTGAGTGGGTCGGGGTTGGAACGGATCCGAGCTACAGCGTCGCTGACCGCGTCACCTGGGCTCAGCCCGCCGTTTCGGGAAACCGCATCTTCATCCTCACTCGGCGCGGAGCGCTGTTTGATGCGCTTGCGAGGACACGCAGGAGGTGTGGAGGCCCAGCCCAGTGGAGAGCATCGCACAGGACATCAGACTCGCACGTCGTGTGCTCGTTCGGGCTCCCGGCTTTACCGCTACGGCGGTCGCGACGCTGGCACTGGGCATCGGCTGTTCCGTGGGCCTCTTCGCGGTCGTGAACGCGGCGCTGCTGCGGCCGCTGCCGTTCGCCGACCAGGAGCGTCTCGTCCTGATGTGGGAACGGAACGAGAGCCGCACGAACCCGCACATCGAGGTGTCGCTGCCCAACTATCAAGACTGGCGGGCCCAAGCGACATCCTTTGTGGACATGGCGGCGCTCGGTTCGACCACCTGGGGGGAGGTCGAAGTGCAGCAAGACCCGCCTGTCCGGCTCACCGTCAGCGCGGTGTCCGCCTCGTTTTTCGACACGCTCGGTAGTCAGGCGGCCCTCGGACGCACGTTCCTGCCTGAGGAGGATGAGCCCGATGCCAGCCGTGTGATGGTGCTGAGCCATGCCGCATGGCGAGACTACTTCGCCATGGAACCTGCCGTCGTTGGGGCCACCGTGCGGGTAGACGCCGATCATGAGCCGTACACGATCGTCGGAGTCATGCCTCCAGCGTTTCAGTTCCCAACCGGCGCCCAGATGTGGACACCGGTGGGGCCGCAGCTGGGCAACACGTTTCGCCGGAATGACATGGATCTTGGGGCCCAGCGCGGGCTTGGGGTGCTGTACGTCATCGGGCGACTGGCTCCAAGCCGTACGCTGCGTGAGGCCGAGGCGGAACTGAATGTCCTTGTTCCCGCAGTCTGGGAGTCGAATCTCGCGCGCGGTGGATCCCGGCGCGTCGAGATCACCCCGTTACCCGGCTACATCTTCGGTGATTCGAGGCTGGCGCTGCTCAGTTTGCTGGGCGGGGTGGCCTTCCTTCTCTTGATCACTGTGACCAATGTGTCGGGACTCATGGTCGTTCGGTCACACACACGTCGGCGGGACCTGGCGATTCATTCCGCGCTGGGCATCAGCCAAGCGCGATTGTTGAGGGCGCAGCTCATCGAGACGCTGCTCATCACCACGCTCGCGGCAGTCTGCGGTGCAGGACTCGCGTGGATCGCCCTGCCCGTGCTCGTCAGCATGGGCCCAACTGACCTTCCCCGGCTTGGGGAGGCGGTGGTCGACGGCACTGCACTGGCACTGGCCGGTCTGCTCGCGCTGGTCTGTGGTGTGGGGATGACCCTCGTCACCGTTTCGCAGGTTCGGCGCGTCCCTGTCTGGGAGTGGCTGCGCGCCGGTCTTCCGGGCGCAACCGCCGGGTTCGCCCGGACACGGACGCGGAACATACTGATCGTGTCCCAAGTGGCGATGACCCTGACGTTGGTCACGACCGCGGGCCTACTGACCAACAGCTACCGTAGTCTCGTGCGCGAAGATCTCGGGTACCGCCCGGACGGAGTCCTGACCGTCGGCGTCGACCCGCGCACGGGCGCCTACACTGACCTCGCGCAGCGTCGCCAGGCGTACCAGCAGGCCCTGGCCCGCGTCGAGCGTCTTCCCGGTGTGACTGCGGTCGGAGCGGTCACCTTGCTGCCGTTCCAGGCGGGAGTCGTCGGGGTCGACACCCGAGTCCGGCTTGAAGGAGAGCCTCGAGATGGGACGGCAGTCGAGTCCCGACCAAGCCCGGCCGTCCAAGCCGTGTCACCAGGCTACTTCGACGCGATGGGCATCGATATCGTTGCCGGGCGGGCGTTCACTTGGCGCGACACCGTCGGCAGCCCTGGCGCGGTCGTGGTCAGCGAATCGTTGGCGCGCTCTCTGTGGCCGGACCAGAACCCGATCGGTCAGCGACTGATTGCCATCGGCGCAGAGTTGGGGTCAGCCGAGGATCCGGTGTGGCAGTCGGTGGTTGGCGTGGTGCGGAACGCGAGATATCGCGAAATCGAGCGGCCTCGGTTCAATGTGTACGTGCCCTTCACCCAAGTGCCGATGAACGCCGGCAACGTTGTCGTCCGCACCGCGGGTAGTCCCGCAGCGGTGACGAATGCCGTGCGAGATGCCCTACAGCGACAAGATCCCAACCTGGTCGTGCGGAGCGCTGTGACACTCAGCAGCCTGGTGTCCACGGTGATGCAACCGTGGAGATTCAACATGACGATGTCGTCGCTGTTCGCCGCGATCGCACTGCTGCTGTCGGCCATCGGGCTTTTCGGCTCGGTGGCCCACGGTGTCGCGGACCGGACCCGGGAGATTGGGCTACGGCGCTCGCTGGGCGCAACCACAGGCGATGTGTTCCGGCTCGTGTCGCGCCACGCGATGATACTCACAGGTATGGGCATCGCGTTTGGACTCCCGCTCTCATTGGTAGCCAATGGGCTCTTGGAGCCGCTCCTCTTTGGCGTGGACCGAGCCGACGCGCGCATACTCGGCTCGGTCACCCTCCTGGTGGCGCTGGTGACCGCGGCCGCCACCGGTCTGGCCGCCCGTCGGGCCACGACGGTCGACCCGTTGGTGGCGCTACGGACCGAGTAGCGTGACATGCGCAAAACGACGGTGTGTTGACGAGTTGTTCGACGAGTTTCTTCGACGAATTTCAAAGATGCGCGATTCGGGCTCTGCCAGCCGGTTCCGCTTTGTTCGTCGACGGGAGGCGATACCATGATCGTTCGAAGAACTGGACTTCTTCCCCTTTTGGCCGTCTGTGCGCTCTTCGCCAGTTGCGGCGGCGACGCCGACCTGCCAGAGACGTCATCTGAGATCGCGGTCGTGCCGCTGTACGACAACCTGGGCGACTATCACTACCCCATCACGACCAGCGAGCCGATGGCGCAGCGCTACTTCGACCAGGGGCTACGCTTGTACTACGCGTTCAACCACGCTGAGGCCATCCGTGCCTTCAACGAGGGGTCCCGTCTGGATCCCCGGTGCGCCATGTGTTACTGGGGCACCGCGCTGGCCTACGGCCCCAACATCAACGCGCCGATGGATGCCGCCGCTGGCGCTGGCGCCTACCACGCCATGCAGCAAGCGGCGGCCGCGGCAGACGCCGCGAGCCCGAAGGAGCAGGCCCTGGTCGCCGCGCTCGCCCAACGCTACAGCCCAGACGCTCCGGAGGATCGCGCCGCGCTGGACGCCGCTTACAGCCGAGCCATGCAACAACTGGTCGAGGCGTACCCGGACGACCTGGAGGCGAGGACCCTGTATGCAGAGGCGCTGATGGATCTGAGCCCGTGGGAGTACTGGAACCAGGACGGATCGCCGCGACCACAGACCCCCGACCTGCTTGCGCAGCTCGAGACGGTCATGACGGCGGCGCCGAACCACCCCGGGGCCAACCACTTCTACATCCACGCCGTCGAAGCGGTGGACCCCCAGCGAGCGGTCGACGCCGCCGAACGACTCGCGGGCTTGATGCCGGGCGCGGGTCACCTGGTCCACATGCCGGGTCATATCTATGTGCGGGTGGGCCGCTACCTCGACGCGATCGAGGCCAACGAACACGCCGTGCATGCGGACGAGACCTACATCCGGGAACAGAATCCAGCGTTCGGCATGTACCTCGTGGGCTACTATCCGCACAACTACGATTTTCTGGCGTTCGCGGCGAGCATGATCGGCCGCAGCGCGCAGGCCATCGGCGCAGCGGAAACGATGATCTCCCTGGCTCCGCAAGAGATGCTGAGGGAGCCCGGGATGACCCTCCTGCAGCACCATGAGACCCGTCACTTCCAGTTGAAGGTGCGCTTTGCCCGTTGGGACGAGATTCTTCAGGCGACCGCTCCACCCGAGGACCTGCGCCATGCCCACGCGATGTGGCACTACGCACGGGGACGAGCGCTCGCCGCCGCCGGCGACGCACAGGAAGCGGAGCTGGCGTTGGCACAGATTCGCGAGACGGCACAGGACCCCGACATCGGGACGGCGCGCCTCGAATTCAATACGTCGGGCGCCGTGCTGGCCATTGCCGCCGAAGTCCTCGCGGGGCACATGGCGGCAGCGAAGGGGGACGTTGCAACCAGCACCGAGCACCTGAGGGAGGCCATCCGGCTCGAAGACGGGCTGGTGTACGGCGAGCCGCCCGAGTGGACGGTGCCGGTGCGTCAGGAGTTGGGCAACGTTCTGCTCGACGCCGGCAGGGCCGCTGAGGCGGAGCAGGTGTTCCTCGACGACCTCGAGAACTTTCCGGAAAACGGCTGGTCACTCCATGGGTTGGCTCAGGCACTCCGCGCTCAGGATCGTGTCGCGGAGGCGGACCCGGTGGAAGCGCGCTTCCGCGCCGTGTGGGCAAGCGCGGACGTCAACCTGACGGAAACGGCCCCCTGAGGTCCCGCCGCACGGATGGCGATCAGAGGGCGAGAGCGTTGGCCCGGACGCCCGCTGACTGTCCTGCAGAGGCTGCTCAGCCGTCGGACGGGACTTCGGTTGTCGCCGCGTCTCCCGCACGGATGACTCCTCCAGTCACGATCTCGGCGCGAAGCCCACCGCGGTGGACCAACCCACGACGGACACCCGGTCGTGTGAGCTGCTCGAGATGACCGCACGGCTCGCACAGCCGCGTACCACGGAGCGTGACTGCGCCCACCCTGAATGCTCGTCCCACCAGATGATTGAGGGGCAGGCCCCGGGTGACGAGGTTTCGACGGCTCTCGGCGGCGTCCAACGTCACGTCGTACTCCCGTTCGAGCGATTCAATCGCCTCGGCCTCGATGAGGGTGACCTCCCGGCCGGTGCCGGGTTGGCCGGAAAACGTGCCCGCTCCGCTGGCGTAACGGTCGCCCTCAAGGCCCTGACCCGCGATAGCCAGCACGGAATCGACCTTGACCATGCTCACGGCCCGCTGTGGAGCGATGTAGATGGAGATGACTTCACCCTCGAATGACACAGCGTCCTCCGCTCATGGTCGATGCGTTCACGGCGCGATGGCCGAGTTCACGGCAATGCGGTACGGACCGAACTGGGCGCCAAGCCTGCAGGTCATGCGGTCCGATCGGAACCCCGCCTATTGTAGGGCCACGGCGGCAGTATTGACGCCGTGGTCCTGTGCCCGCTGACGAGGAGTCGCGCTCTGCAGTGGATCCCGAGGCAAGTCGAGGAGCACCCGGTGACCTCCCAAGCACCCCCCCGATTCCTGCATGTCGCAAACGGCACGTGCGCGACGCGTCTCATCGAGGCGGCGGGCATTCCAGGTGCCCGGTCCATTTGGGCGGATCCACTCTACGAGGGGCCGGTGCCCGGTGGACTGGACGACAG
>SXOW01000347.1 GCA_005778315.1 Acidobacteriota bacterium | reverse complement strand
TCACCACCGCAGGCAATAGCTGTCCGAGACGCGCCAGCGTCAGCCCCCCCACTTCTGGGATAGAGGCGGCGCTCAGGTCCACGCTGGTCCTGTCTGGCTGGTCCAACCCGCTCGACAGGTTCCACACCGCGTCCGGCGTCGTCTTCCCGCGCAGCCCCAGGCTGACGTCACCCGTGTGGATGCTGCTGGTGCGGTCCGGGGTTTGGCCCATCGGTGGAGCCGGTGTCAGCCCCATCGCATGCGCGCGCTGATGGGTGACAGCAAGACGAACGTGACGGGCCCCGGGGCCGCGCAACAGGTCCAAGGTGCCGTGCGAGAGACCCTCGACCGCCGCCAGCAGCACGGTAGCGTCCGACGCCTGGCCGCCGGTCACCCGGATCGGACGCCCGCGCCGGAGGTCGAACAACGCCCGCTCTGCTTCCCGCATGATACCGTCCAGACTGAACTCCACTCCAGGGCACGATACAGGTAGGCCCATAGGAGACCGCCGCGTGCCGACGCTAATGACCGAATCCGCTGTGTGGGACCTGATTCGAGCCGTTCCCGCCACCGAACCCGGAGCGGAACGGACACGACGTGTCCATTCTAGCGCAAACGACTCCTACTGGCTGCATATCGACGAATCAGGGGGATGGCGCACGTCGGCCCCCCTCAGCGAGGCCGCCAAGACACTCGTGGACCTGTATCTGCCGCTGCAGTTGGATCCCAACCTCGTCATTGGCCAGATTGGACAGAGCCTCGACGGTCGGATCGCCACCGAAAAGGGGAAGTCACACTACATCACCGGCCAGGCTGACATCCTACGACTACATCGGTTGCGAGCACTGGTGGACGCGGTGATCGTCGGTGCCGGAACCGTGGCCGCGGACGACCCGCGCCTGACTGTGCGGGGCGTCGAAGGCGACAATCCGGTGCGGGTGGTGCTGGACCCACGCGCCCGACTGTCCGCAGCACACGCCGTCTTCAGCGACGGCGCGGCCCCCACGCTGGTGGTCCGTGCGGCGCGGCTCGCCACACCCGCGAACACCGGCAAGAACGTCATCGACCTGCCGACGGTGTCCGCCGCCGGCGCCCCAGGAGCCGCGCCGGGGTTCGACCCGCATGCGGTGGTCGAGGCGCTGCGGTCGAGAGGTCTCCGGCGCCTCCTGATTGAGGGCGGCGGCATCACGGTCTCCCGGTTCCTGCAGGCCGGCGCGTTGACCCGGCTCCACGTCGCGGTGGCGCCGATGCTCATTGGCTCCGGACGCCCCGCGTTCACGCTGCCCGCGATCACGGTTCTGGACGACGCACTCCGGCCCCCCTGCCGCCAGTTCCAGTTGGGTGACGACGTGCTGTTCGACTTCGACCTTCGGTAGACCTTTGGGGCATCGGTGCCGGAGCGCTGGCGGACACTACGGCGAATCCTCCGTGCGTGCGTACGGCGGCTGCGCCCACGGCTTCTCAAGCAGGGGTCGCCGGTAGACGCCGCCGGCAGAATGCACCGGAATCATTGCGCAGCGGCGTGCACATTCATATCGTGAAGAAAGCGGAGGGACGTCCGTTGCCGTTACCCGCGCCGTGCCAGCGCGAGCACCAGTGCGCCGGGGAGACTTCCGACCAGCACGATCACGCCGTACGCGACGGACACGGTGACCCCGTCGGCCGCCGTGAGCCCCACCGCGCCCCACAACAGGGCCGCGGCGCTCTCACGGAGCCCCCAGCCGGCGATGGTGATCGGAATCAGCATCGTCATCAGCACGGGCGCCACCAGCGGGAGGAGGACGAGCGACGGCGTCTCGATCCCAACCGCGCGGGCCGACACGATATACGTCGCCAGGTAGGTGCCGACGATGAACAGGCCGGTGGCGAGTTGCACCGCGAACGCCGAAGGGGAGAAATGCGAGTCCGCCAGCTCGGCGAGGACCCGACCGGTCACGGATTGGGCTGAGGCCTGGCGTCGCACCCACACTGCCGTGGCCGCCGCAATGAGCAGAGCCACCCCCACGGTCACCGCCACCATCGGGCCGGACGGCTGGCCGACCACCGAGGGCAGCGCCAACAGCGACACCACTGCCCCTGTGGTCATCACGGCTTGGGCCGACACCCGCTCGAAGATCACCGCTCGTACGGCTGGTCCCCCGGCCCTGTCCTGGCCCCCGGCGGCACCGCGGGCTTGTCTCCACGAACGCGAGACGTCGCCCACGACTCCGCCCGGCAATACCTGGTTCAAGAAGATGGACAGGTAGTACTCACGCCAGGCTTCACCAAACGACAAGGTCACGCCGAGCCGCCGCGCGGTGAAACACCAGCGCCACGCCAGTACCGCCACCTGGATGACGGACAAGCCCAACGCCAACGCCACCCAGCCCACGCGCATCGCGAGCAGCCGGCCAACGACGTCTTCGAGATCGAACCACCACGCCAGCCCGACGAGCAGCGCAACCGTGAACAGCGCTCGCCAGGCGCCGGGCTGTCTCATACTCGCGCGGAGGGAACGGCGAGCAGGTCGTGATGCCCGACCGTGAGACGAAAGCGGCCGGCGGCGACCACCGCTCGCCTACCGTCGGCCCAGCGACGAATGCGAGTGGCCCCGTCTGGGCGAATCGCTGCGGCGGCCTGCTCCCACCCGTCGATGAGCCGGTCTACGAGCGCACGGTCAGGGGCCCCGAGTCGCCAGACGCTCTCGCGCAGGGTTGTGCGATAGCCGGCCACCCGAAAGCGCCGCGCTGCCACCGTGACAGCGGCAGGACCCAAGGCGGGCCCAAAGCCCTTGTCGCCCCTCTGGTGCCGGTTCACCGCGTCACGGACGAGCTGATGGTCGGGGTCGACGTCGGCTGACCCTGGCGATGACTCGTCAGACCAGTCGATCTGTCCGTTATATGTCAACGCACAGAGCACCCCGCAGCCGGCGGCGGCGCACGCCGACACCACGCGGTCGAGCCATCCCTCAGATGTCAGATCGAGCAAGGCCGAGGCGGTGACGAGATGGACGCCTGTCACCGCACTCAGATCATGACCGGCCAGATCGATCTCTGACACGGTCAGGCTCCGCACTCGTGCCGGCAGCTGGAGCTCACGCAAGGTGCGGAGATGTGCCGGGTCGTGATCCAGCAGCACCCAGTCCTGTCCATGCGGCAAGCGTGGCGCCAGGTATCGCAGATTGGAGCCGGTCCCACTACCCAGATCCAGCACGCGCGACCACCCGCCGGTTTCCCACGCCTCGACGAGTGGCGGGATCAGCGACTCGGCCCGCGATCGGTGGTCGACCCGCTCGCGCAGCGTCAGCCAGTCAGCGTCAAACGTTTCCATCGGGTGCCAGGTCCTGCACTGCAGCCGCGAACCGTTCAGCGGCCTCGTCCCATCCCGGAAGCGTTTCGGCGTACCGGCTGGCCGCAGCGGCCAGGGCGCCGCATTGCGCGCGCCCTCCGGGCTCCGCCAACAAACCGCGAAGCGCCGCCGTCAGCGCCGCCTCGTCGCCCGGCTCGACCAGGAGGCCGGCTTCATTCGGCACCGTGTGCGGAATGGCACCGCCCGTCGTGCTGACTACGCCCAGTCCCCGCGCGAGAGCCTCGCTGAGAGCCATCCCGTAGCCCTCGTAGTACGACGGCAGCACGAACAACGACGCGTGATGATAGAGCGCGTCGAGTCGCTCCGAGTCACACTCCCCGATCAACTGCACGCGGCCATCGAGCCGCGCGTCACGGATCAGACGGTCGACGACCTCCGCGAAATGGGGCGCCGCTGTAAGGCTGCCGGCACAGACGCAGGTCCAGGACAGGTGACGCAACCGGGCCAACGCGCGCACCAGCACATCGTGACCCTTGCGAGGCGTCACGGACCCGACACACAACAGCGCCGGAGGGTGGTCGTGCGCGGGTCCCACGGCAGGTCGACACCGGTCCGTGCCCGGATGGACCGCGCGCACGCGGTCTGCCTCTACCCCGTAGTGCGCAAGTCGCCGGGTCGTGAACGTGCTGGTTACCACCACGCCCGCGCACGCGGCCAGCGCCTCGCGCTCACTCGCTCTGAAGCGGTCTCGAGTCCGAGCATCGAGACCGGTCTCATCGGCCAAGGGGTGGTGCACGAGCGACACCACCCTGAGTCGGGCTGCCTCGGCGTTGACCGGTGTCGGGAGTGCGCCCATCGCGAGACCATCGATCACGACGCGACGCCCGGTGGGGATGGCGGCGAGGGTCGACGCCAGACTGGCGCTGGCCACCGCATCCGGATCCGGGAACACACCGTCTAGGGAGTGGACAGCGACGGACCAGCCCAGCTCGCGGAGTCCCGAGACGATGCGGGCGTCATAGATGTAACCACCGGTGCGCTGATCGATCGGCCCGGGCACGACAAAATGCAGTTCCGGTGGTGTCACACCTGGCCTTCGTAGCTCCCCCACGCCACGTGCGACTCGTTCAGCGTGACACAAATCGCCGTCACCCCGCGCGCACCCTCGCCCATCGAGCCATCCCGCGCCGCCTGCGCCAGCCGATCAAAAATCGTTCGCGCGAGGAACTCCGTGGTGGTGTTCTGTCCCGCGAACGCCGGCTCGTCGTCGAGATTGCGGTAGGACAGGTCCGATAGCACGGCGCGCAACTGGTCGCTGGCACGGCCGATGTCGACCACCAGACCATCGCTGTCGAGCTCGAGGCGCCGGAACGTGGCGTCGACGACATAGGTGGCCCCATGCAGCCGCTGCGCCGGGCCAAACGCCTCGCCCTTGAAACTATGCGCGATCATGAAGTGATCGCGGACATTAAGGCTGTACACCCACCCTCCGTTCTGACGTCATGCGTACCGTATTCGGTGGCAAAGCGTGTCCCCAGGCGCGCGGCTCAGCGATGCCATCAGGGTTGGCAGTTCCGCGAAGTGACTCTCGCCTGAGACCAGCACATCCAGTTCAGGGGCGCGGAGCAGGTCCAGGGCGAGCGCGAGTCGTCGGCCGTGTGTCCAGCGCGGGGTCCGCGTCGTGGGCACGCGCCCCACCTGACTGCTCCTGAGGGTGAGACGGCGCGCATGGAACTGCTCCCCGAGAGGCAACGGCACCTCCCGGGTCCCGTACCAGCTGGCCTCCACGATCGTGGCTTCGACGCCGGCGACGCCCAGCGCGGTCACCAACCCCTCCGGGTGACCGCTGGCATGCACAACGAGGTCCGCCTCCGTATCGACCGGCGGCGCTGTCCGGCATCGCAGCCCAAGGGATTCTGCCACCGCAGCCCGCGCGGGGTTGACGTCCACGACCATGAGGTCGACCCCGGCCATCTGCCGGAAGAGCCAGGCGACGAGCAGCCCCACGACACCGGCCCCAATGACACCGATCCGGTCGCCGACGACGGGGCGCGCGTCCCACGCCACGTTCACCGCCGTTTCCATATTCGCCGCCAGCACGGCCCGACCGGCCGGCACGTCGGCCGGCACGGGCGTGACGGCTGCGAGCGGCACCCAGTAGCGGGCCTGGTGGGGGAAGAGACAGAACACGGTGCGTCCACGCCAGGCGGCCGGCCCGTCGGTCACGTCACCGACACTGGCGTAGCCGTACTTCACCGGGCCCGGAAACTCGCCTTCCTGAAACGGCGCCCGCATCTGGCTGTATTGAGAACTCGGGACCTCGCCACGAAACACGAGAGACTCGGTGCCGCGGCTGATGCCGGAGTAACGGGCCTCCACCAGTACGTCACCGGCCTGGGGCGGGTTGAGCGCGGCGGACATGATCTCACCGTGACCCGGCGACTGAATCCAAAATTGCTGAGCGATAATGGGCGCGGACATCGGTGGCCGTGTTTCGCAAAGGTCGACGATCTCAGAGAACGTTACTTCATCTCAGTCCGCAAATCCGACGCCGACTCATCGCGCACGCCATCCTCGATGCACACCGACGAGCACCCCAGGCGGCCCAGGAGGGCCTCTTCTGGACGCCACGGCGCATTCCTCGACCTCGGCGTCGGAGCGATGCTCCTGCTTCTGGTGTCCGGCGCCATCGCCTGGTCGTTTAGCCTCCCGCCGACGTACCTGTTGCGGGTACTCGCGCTGTTCGGGCTGACCTCGGCGCTCCTGCTGCGGCATCTTCCTCTCCAGCCGCCGGGGACCGGCCTCGGGCCCGCGAATCAGGTCACGTTCGGTCGCGCCATGTTGGTGCTGCCCCTGGCGGCGCTCGTTCCGCACCCACAGATCCACTTCGACGGAGGCCACTGGTTCGTCATCGGCCTCGCCACCCTGGTCCTCTGTCTCGACGGCGTCGACGGCTGGGTCGCCCGACGCGCCAACAGTGTCAGCGCGTTCGGCGCCCGCTTCGACATGGAGCTCGATTCGTCCCTTATGCTCGTCCTCGCCGCACTCGTCTGGCGCAGTGGCCGGGTGGGACCGTGGGTCATCCTCCTGGGGCTGCCTCGCTATCTGTTCGTGATCGCGGGCTGGCGCCTCGGGTGGCTACGGGCGGCGCTGCCACAACGCTTTCGACGCAAGGCCGGCTGTGTCATGCAGGGCATCGCGTTGCTCGTCTGTCTGGGCCCAATCGTCCCAGTCCCGCTGGCGAGCGCAGTCGCCGGTACCGCGCTCGCGTTGCTGCTCGCCTCCTTCGCCCTGGACATCGTCTGGCTGTTCCGGCAGCGATCCGCGGCATCCCCGTCCTGACCAGGCGGAGCGCCGGATGCGTTGCTCCGCCGTGTCGGCCTGGACGCCGCGTCTGCACGATGTCAGGGATGCGGTCTTGCAGGGGCGCGTGTTCGGGCACGCCACGCGAGCCGGCGTGCTCACCGGGTCGGGCTACGGCTCGTCTTCGATGACGCGCCGCCAGCGCAGACGACCGAAGTTGGCGAAGTCGCCGCCATCCATCGCGATACGCATCTGCACTTCGTAGTTGTCCGGAGAGGTGATGAAGGTACGACCGGCGAGACGAATCCGTTGTCCGCCGCTCGTCACCGGGGCAGCCTGCCAGTGGTGGGAGAAGTAGCCACCAGGGTCGCCGCCGACACGACCGACCTTCATATACTGTGGGCCACGACTGTCCTCTTCGAGTCGCACCATGTACTGCGCCCGTCGGTCGTACTCGGTGCGCACATCGACGCGCACCGGGCTGTCCACAGAACCCGCCTCGATGGTGCTCTCGTATGAGCACCCCTCCAGATGGCGCACGCTCTCGGTACCGTAGAACTCGCCGGCCTCACCAAGCGGTGAATCAGGGAGCACACCCTCGATCTCCCATGTGCCGACGAAGTAGTGAGGGTCAAATGGCGCGGGATCGTCTCCGTCGGATTCCACTCCGACCGTCGGACGACGGAGGGTAGTCAAGCTGTCCAGGAGGTCGAGTTCTTCGCGGGTCAGACACTGCCCAGCCACCAGCGTCTCGCCCGCGCGCAGCTTCACAATCGGCTCCGCTTCGATCTGCGCTCGTGTCTGAGCCGTGACCGGATGCGCCGTCACGCCCAGCACGGCGATCACCGCCAGACGAGCGCGTGTGCGAGCGATCCGATGCGCTATGGTCATCGGCAAGAACCGCCTCTACCGGCAGGTCTCCGCGAGCCCGACCACCGTCGTGAGATTGATGCGCGACACGTCGTCCGCTTCTATCAACAACCCCTTGACGAGCACCGTCCGCCCTTCGCGCAACTCGCCCGTCGCGTTGACTTGGTCTGGTTCAGTGAAATCGGCCCGGTTGCCCGTCGCCAGCAACCCCTCCGCGTCGAGAAAGTCGGCCACCCCGACCAGCTGAAATTCCAGTGACCCCAATTCCGGTGCGGCCAGCACCGCGTCCACTTGCACCCGGTTGAACATCCCGGGCGGACTGACTTCCGGCTCGGACGCCCGGGTCAACCACCAGGTGCTCGCCCCCCGCGGCTCCACACACCCGACCGCCTGCACCATCTCGACCTGCGGTTTTCGACGCGCGGGCGACGTCTGCTGGCCCGCGGAACCCTCAGCAGCAAACAGGCCGCCCGACCAGAGGTAGGCCCCCCCGATGGCTCCCAGCGCCAGCCCCGCCCGGAACGTCATGACCATCTCACGATGACCCACCCACGGGACACTAGTTCTCGCTGCTCGTCTCGTCCGCGATCGTGTACCGCACGTTGGTCAAATACATGTCGTCCCAGCTTTGTTCCGACCAGTACACCTCTTTCTGAGGCGCCGGGTTCCGACGGTTGTTCCGAGAATTGTCGTAGCGTGCGATGGACTTCACCGTGCTGCCGGCAGGGACACGCAGGGGCTCAGCCAACTCATACTCGAACTGCCAGTCAAAGTCGTAGTTGGGGACGCGGAGCAGCACTTCCTCGCGACCGTCCGGATAGGTCAGCAGCCAGGTAAAGTCCTTGCCACGCACGTGAGCGTGCACGAACAGGCTCTGAATGACGGCATCGTTCTGGAAGGCGCCGATACCCGTCACGGTCCAGTTTCCTTCGTGCGGCGGAATCGGATCCAACGTCGGGTTGAGTCCTTGACCGACCTGGCTCGGCCCCGCGATCGCTCGCTCCTCCGCCGTCATCGGGGCCGGCGCCACTAACTGCCGCCCTTCCGACGTGGCTTCTCGTAGCCCGAGGCTCCGAACACGCTGCGTCCGCTCCTCGGTGGCCAACCAGGCTCCGATAGAGGGGCGCGCGATTTCCGGTTTGCCGGTGGCCTGATAGTGGAGGTTCCAAATGACGTAGTCGAACAGGTCGCCGCGGATCTCGCGCGCCTGGCCTGGACCCGCGACGTCGGCCCCGACGCCAGGAATGTACGGTCCGAATCCGGCTCGCTGCGCCGCCGCCTCCTCCAGGGCCTCAGGGTCGAGCGCGGTTCCGGCGGATCGCGCAGGCGCCGCAGATGCGGTCAGCGCATCAGCGTCCAGAGCAGGGTCCGTCACCGGCACATAGTCCACAAGCGGTCCGCCGGCCCAGGCCGGACCGGTACCGAGCACCTTGCCAGGCGGCATATTCACAAGCCCCGTCGTGATGTGGTGCGTCGCCGCGTAGTTGCCCGGGCGTACCTGGGTCGCGGACACCCGCAGCACGTCATCGAATGGCAATGGCGTATACAGATTGAAATTCGGGGTTTCGCCATCGGCCGGCACTTCCCACGCGATCGGGAACTCAATCACGTAGTCGGGCTCTGCTCCGGACGGGTGGCTCCAACCCGCGTCAGAAAACCGTGGCGCCTCGGGAGAAACGCCATCTCCCTCGGGCGCGCCCGCGTCGACCCATTCGACGATCATCGCGATCTCGTCGTCGGTCAGACTGATGTCGTTCGAGAAGGTCCCGTAGCTCGGATCGGCGAACCAGGGCGGCATCTCTCTCGAAGCCACCTTGGCCTTGATCGCACGAGCCCAGGGACGAGCATCCTGGTAGGAGAGCAGCGGCATCGGAGCCACCTGGTTCGGTCGATGACAGCTCGCGCAGTTCTCGAGCAAGATCGAACCGACGTCCTGGTTGTAGGTTGGTGACGCCGCGTGAGCGGTCGCCGGCGCACTGGCCCACGCAACCCCAGCGACGATCACGGCCGCCGCGCTATGCACTCGCATCCTCGGGCTCCTCTCTCCACGCCGGCCGCGATGCGAGACTCCCGCCGCATCGAAGGCGTACTGGTGGCATGTTAGACCACCCAGGTGAGGCGCCCAAGCCAAAAAATCGACGATCACAACGCCGATCTGGCGCGCGGCCGCACCCGACAGATCCTCGGGGTCGCAACTGCCGCTATAATCCATCGGATCTTATGAGCGACAGTCCGACCCCACCCACGTCTGTGCCACGGGGCGAGGCTCCCGGATCAGAGCCGAGCGCGGATGCCGAGGCTACCGTACCAGCCGCAAGGGTCCGCGCGACCCCGGCCTTCGCCGGCCCGTCGACGGCCCCTCCTGGAAATCCGTTCAGGCTGCTCGGCGTGCCGGTGGGCGCCACGGTCGTGGGAGCCGCGGTCCTGGCAGCGCTACGTACATGGCGCAAACGGCGCGCGGCTCGGGCTGAGCCCACACCGGCCGCCGCTCAGGTCCCTGCCCCGCTGGAACTCCCCGAGACCCTGGCGCTGGCATCGGCCGGCGATGGCGACCTTTCCTTTGGCGCCCCCACGATTCGGCGAGCGGATGCCCAATATCGCGCCGCACCCGCACCGTCAGATACGGGCACGACCGAGAGCGAGGCCCCGGTGGACACAGACGACGATACTCCTGACACCGCCGACGAGGCGGCGGACGTAGAGCCCACAGCGCCGACCGCGCCGCCAGAGCCCACAGCGCCGATGCGACCGGCCGAGGCAACGGTGGCGGCCCACCGCACCGCGCTGCGGCTCGGCGGAGGCCAGACACGCATCGACGCACAACATGCCCGCGGCAAGCTGACCGCCCGGGAGCGGATCGACCGCCTGCTGGACCCCGGTTCCTTCGAGGAGATGGCGCCGTACATCCAGCATCGTCACGCGGGCTTCGGACTCGAAAAGGAGCGTCACCCGGGGGACGGCGTCATTACCGGGTTCGGTGTGATCGCGGGGCGCCGCGTGGCCGTGTTCGCGCAGGACTTCACTGTGCGCGGAGGCTCTTTCTCAGAGGTACAGGCACAGAAGGTGGGGCGTCTGCTCGAAGCGGCGACCACCGCAGGCCTGCCCAGCATCGCGATACTCGATTCTGTGGGCGCGCGCATACAAGAAGGCGTCTGGAGTCTGGCCGGTTTCGGCGACCTGTTCTGGCGCAACACCCAGGCCAGCGGGGTGGTGCCGCAGATCAGTCTCATGCTGGGGCCGTGCGCGGGGGGCGCGGTGTATTCGCCTGGGCTGACCGACTTCGTGATGATGACGCGCGGCAGCAGCTACATGTTCATCACCGGACCGGACGTGATCAAGACGGTCACCGGTGAGGAGGTCGATGTCGAGACGCTCGGCGGTGCGCACACCCACGCGGCCATCTCCGGTGTGGCGCACTTCGTCGCTGACGACGAGAATGGCGCCTTCCAGCTCACACGACGACTGCTGAGTTATCTGCCTTCGAACAACGCGGACGATCCGCCGGACCTCGAACCTGACGACCGGCTCGACCCCCGCGCCACCGCCTTGGACGATCTGATTCCCGAGTCGGCCGCGATGGCCTACGACGTCCGGGACGCCATCACCCTGATCGCTGACCGCGGGTCGTTCCTCGAGGTGCACGAGGCGTTCGCACCGAACGCGGTCGTCGGATTCGCCCGCGTGCGCGGTCGCGTGATCGCCGTGATTGCGAACCAGCCGACGCATCTGGCCGGCGTGCTCGACATCGACGCGTCTGACAAGATCGCGCGTTTTATACGGTTTGCTGACGCGTTCAACATCCCACTTGTCACCCTCGTGGACTGCCCGGGCTTTCTTCCCGGCGCTGGCCAGGAGCACCAGGGCATCATCCGCCATGGAGCCAAGATCGTCTACGCCTACTCGGAGGCGACGGTCCCCAAGATCTCGATCGTGCTCCGCAAGGCGTACGGCGGTGCCTACATCGTGATGAGCAGCAAGATGATTCGCACCGATGTCTGTTTAGCGTGGCCGAGCGCCGAGATCGCGGTGATGGGCCCGAAGGGCGCGGTGAGCATTCTCTACGCCAAACAGCTGGCGGCGGCGCCGGCGGCGATGCGCGATGCCGAACGCGCACGGCTGGAGAGCGAATTTCAGACCAAATTCAATTCACCGTTCGTGGCCGCCTCCTCCGGACACATCGACGACGTCATCTATCCACGGGAGACCCGGGCCCGCGTGGTCGCCGCCATCGAATTCCTGAAGGACAAGCAGACGGCCGCGTTGCCCAAGAAGCACGGGAACATTCCACTCTAGTGACCGGCCGCGCGTCATGACCGACCAAATGGGCACCGTGCTCCTGATCTCCGGCGTAGGGACGGCGCTGCTGTTTGCCGCGCTGGCGGGTCTCATCGGGTTGATGTATCTGCTGACGTCGCAAACACTGTTTCGGCCGGCGCCGGTGGCCGCCGACGCAGCGATGGACACCAAAGACAAGACGGCGGACACCGACGCTGTCCAGAAGCGGGATGACGTGGACGCGGAGCGGGACCGGCAGCGACGGGCCGTGGCAATCGCCGTGGCGACCGCGTGCGCGCGGGCCGAGCGCGCGCCGATGCTGCTCACCTCGGTGTCCTCCGGCTGGCGCCGCTTCCACCACAGCCGCCGGCTGAACCAGCCCCAGTCTCGGGCAAGAACGAGGACGCAGAGGTGAACCGATACCGAGTCACCGTCGATGGGCGGATCTACGACGTTGAAATTGACGACCCGCATGCCCGCCCGGTGACGGCCAGGTTGGCCGGCTTCGCGTTCTCGGTCGATGTCGAACCGGCGCGCGAGGAAGACGACGGAACCGACGGCACGGAGCCGGTGCTGCCGGGCGTAAGCGGTGGCGCGCCGGCGCGTGCCGCCAGCGCCGGGGTCACAGGACCGCAGGCCATGACGGCGCCGATCCCGGGGGTTGTCGCCTCGGTATCCGTCAAGGCGGGACAAACCGTCGCGCGCGGCGATGAGCTGGTGACGCTCGATGCCATGAAGATGCTGAATGTGATCCGGTCACCGTGGGACGGAACCGTCGCCACAGTCCACGTGGCAGCGGGCAGCAAGGTCGTCCAGGGAGAGCCGCTCGTGAC
>SXOW01000038.1 GCA_005778315.1 Acidobacteriota bacterium | reverse complement strand
GGTCTCCATTAGGTCGAATGCCAGATACGCAGCGGCGTCATCCACACTACCTGATCCTGGCGCAGGTCGACCAGGATTTTGGGTGTAACGTAGCATGGATGACGAACCGCTCCAAAGATCCCCGATTCGTCATCAATTTCCCGTGACGGGGCGCGCAGAGACGCTCGACAACCAAACCGTGTAAAATTGGCGCGGACGATGCAGCCGGACACCCCACAGGCCATTCTGATCGTAGACGACGATCCCTGCGTCATCGAGACGTTTTCGCGTCTGCTGCAGCTCGAGGGGTTCACAGTGTACAGCGCGGTCAGCCCGACCGGCGGACTCCAAATCGCGTCCGACAAACGTCCTGACGCCATCATCCTGGACTTGCGCATGCCGATTCTGAGCGGCCTGCGATTCCTGGAGTTGCTGCGTGCGCGACCGGAGCTTCAGGACACGCCGGTGGCCATTGTGACTGGTGACTATTTCATTGACCACGGCACGACGTCTCAGATCGCGGCGCTGGGTGCGTCGCTGCGCTTCAAGCCCATCTGGACGGACGATCTGGTGACCCTGGCTCGAGGCCTGGTGGCCGCCTAGCTCGCGGGCGGGCCTGGTCCGCCACCTGTCCCAACCTGCCCTGGAGATCCAGAGTGAACGATCGATTCTTGCGCGCCTGCCGGCGTGAGCCCGTAGACATGACGCCGGTCTGGTTTATGCGTCAGGCCGGGCGGTACATGGCCTCGTATCGGGCTATCCGCGAGCAACACACGCTATTGGACATCTGTCGGAATCCCGAGTTGGCGGCGCAGGTCACGCTGCAACCCGTCAACGAGATTGACGTGGATGCGGCCATCCTGTTCTCGGACCTGCTCCTGCCCCTGGAGCCCATGGGGATTCCCTTCGATTTCGTCCATGGCGAAGGTCCTGTCATCGACCCACCAGTGCGAACAGTGAGCCGTATCGACAGTTTGAGACGATTCGAGCCGCGCGAGTCACTCTCCCACGTGCTGGAGACCATCCGCCTCGTCCGTACCCAACTGGCTGACCGCGTGCCGCTGATCGGCTTCGCCGGAGCGCCGTTTACGTTGGCCTCCTACGCGATTGAAGGCGGTCCGTCGAGCACCTATGCGCGCACGAAGGCGTTGATGTACGGAGAGCCGGCCGCGTGGCATCGCCTCGCGGATACCTTTGCCACCGTAGTAGCGGACTATCTGACGGCCCAAATCGAAGCAGGCGCCCAGGCCGTACAGGTGTTTGACTCCTGGGTTGGTGCGCTCTCTGCCAGTGACTACCGCGAGTTCGCGTTGCCACACACGCAAAAGATCTTCACGACCGTACAGTCGCTGGGCGTGCCGACGCTCCACTTCGGCACCGGCACGACGACGATTCTGTCGGAGATGCGGGAAGCGGGCGGGGACGTAATCGGTCTTGACTGGCGTATCCCGCTCGATGAGGGCTGGGCGCAGGTGGGGGAAGACCGCGCCGTGCAGGGCAATCTGGACCCAACACTCCTTCTGGGCCCTGTCGAGCGGATGCTGCGCGGAGCCTACGAGGTGCTACAGCGCGCGGGAGGACGGCCAGGCCACATCTTCAACTTGGGGCACGGGATTCTCCCCAGCACTGAGCTGGACCACGTACGCACGCTCGCCAGATTCGTCCATCATCAAACGTCCTGACCGGCGACGTCGGACGCGGGCGCTATGCCTCTTCCAACGCGGCCGCGGCCGCCTTCTTGGTAGCCCTTTTCGTGGTCTTCATCGCCGTCTCGGTGCCCGCCGCCATCTTGCGCTTGCGGGCGCGCGGTCGTCCGGCCGGCGCAGGCTCGCTCGAGGGCTCCAGCTTCGCTAAACTAATCAGGAACTTGCGCGCCGTGTTGTCGTCGAACTGAATCCGAATGAAGGCATCCTCGACCGCGAGCACGGACCCGACACCATATGTCGGTTCGCTCACTCTTGCCCCAATTTCGAAGCGCTTCATGATTGATTGTTCCTCTCGACGCGTTGCTCTGGGAGTGTCAAACAGTGGGCTAGAAATCAAACAAAGTCAATATTATCACAGTGTTATAAGCATCGTCAACGGTCGACGGCGCCATCGCGTCGGTCGACGCAGCGCTCACCCGAGCCGCAACGTCCTCTCATGACACGCCTTCCCAAGATCGAGGTTATCGGCGTGCCCCTGGACCTCGGATCGGGACGCCGCGGGGTAGACATGGGCCCCTCTGCCGTACGTATTGCCAGGCTTGGCAACCGACTTGAGTCGTTGGGCTACACCGTCACGGACCGGGGCGACATCCGCCACCCGGTCCTGGAGACTCGTCCCGTCGGAGACCCCCGTAAGAAGTACATTCGTGACATTGCGCGCGTGTGTCGACAGCTCTTTCGGACGAGTGCGGCCGCGCTGAATAGCGGGGCAATCCCTATTGTCATTGGAGGCGATCACAGCGTTGCTGCGGGCTCGGTGGCCGCTTCGTCCGCCTCGGCTCGTCACCGCCGGCGCGCGCTCGCGCTACTCTGGATCGACGCCCACGCCGACATGAACACCCCGTCGACCAGCCCCACCGGCAACGTGCACGGGATGCCGTTGGCCGCGCTGCTTGGGGGCGAACCTGCTGAACTCGGTTGCATCGGCGAATCGGCGCCCGCAGTGCGTCCGGAGCGAGTGGCGCTGGTGGGCATCCGGAGTCTCGATGCCCAAGAGAAGGGGCTCATCCGCAACTCAGGCGTGCACGTGTTCACGATGACCGACATCGACCGACTCGGACTGGCGACGGTGACCCAACGTGCTTTGGCGCTCATTCTGAAGGGCCGTGCCGATCTCCATGTCTCCCTCGACCTTGACGCGTGCGATCCGGCGATCGCCCCTGGCGTGGGCACCGCCGTCCGCGGGGGCCTCAGTTACCGGGAGGCGCATATGCTTCTTGAGATGGTGGCCGACACCGGACGCCTGCGTGCTCTCGACCTCGTTGAGGTGAATCCGACGCTCGACATGCACAACGCCACGGCTGAATTGGCGGTGGAACTGGCGCTGTCAGCGCTCGGGCAGCGCCTTCTCTAGGTCAGGTCGGCAACCATCTGGCCTGCACTCGCGTCCGACCGACCCGGAGTCCGGATGCTATAATTCAAGGCTGTCTTCTGAATGGAGGCCGAGATAATGCAATTGGTAAAGAGTGGAGCCTGGGCCGTGTGCGCCGGGCTACTGATGGTGGGATGCGGCGGCAGTGGCGAGGACGCAACGCCGCACGAAGCCGAGCCCGCGGCGACCGAGGCGTCCCCGGCTCCTGCTCCCACTCCGGCCGAGATGCTGGGCGGCGGCACGGTGACGCCGGTGCACGAGGGTATGGCTGGCAGCCCCCACGTCCAGGTGGCATGGGAGGTTGAGGGTGCGAATATCGCGATCACATACGGACGGCCGTTGCTCAAGTCCCGCGTCGTCGGTGACACCGTCGAGCCACGGGACGGCATCGTCTGGAGGCTTGGCGCCGATGAGGCCACCATCCTCACCACTGACCGCGACCTCATGCTGGGTTCTGCCCACGTGCCGGCCGGCGAGTACACCTTATGGACACTGACCAACGGGGACACCACCGAGCTGATTGTCAACAGCGAAACCGGGCAATGGGGTACCGCCTACGACGCCTCCAAGGATTTGGCGCGGACGGAGATGACCGTCAGCACGCTTGAGACGCCGGCGGACCAGTTGACCCTGCACATCGAGGACAGCGCCCTCCGTCTCGAGTGGGGGGCGTTGGCCGCTTCCCTCCCCATCATGGTCCACTAGGCTCATCGCTCACAGGGCGCCCTGACGCGGCGCCGCAGGTCTACCAAACCCCTTTGTGTGAGCCATGCGATCTGAGCGACTTTCGTGAGGCGCGTGGTCAGTGACCGCGCGCTTCAATCCTCCCAAACGGGCCGCTAGCTCAGTGGTAGAGCACCTG
>SXOW01000346.1 GCA_005778315.1 Acidobacteriota bacterium | reverse complement strand
GACGTGTACCGGATGCACCACGAAGATCAACGCGCCCCACAGGCTGAGGCGCCGAGAAAAGCCGACGGCGCCGAAGAGGACCGTCAGCAGGCAGGCCGACAAGAGGTGGATGACGACGCTGCTCAGGTGATAGCCAAACATGTCGGTTCCGGTGAACTGGAAATCGAGCATGTAGGTCAGCATATACAGCGGGCGGTAGTAGGTGTCCTCGGTAAACCGCCACATGTCATCCATGAACAGCGCGCCGATGTTGGAGAGATCGTCGAAGAAATACTGATTGTTGAAGATCAGCTCGTGGTCGTCGAAGTACGTGTAGTCGAAGCGCAGCGAGTTGCCGTAGACTGCCAGGCCGGCCGCGACCTGCAGTGCGTACGGCAGGATGGCCTTCACCGCCAGCGGTATGGTGCGGCGAGGCCGGGTCGAGCGGGCAGGGGGCGGAGCAGCGTGGGTCATCGTGTGCTCAGTGGGCCCTGGGTCCCTGGTTCGGTGGGTCTGGATCGACGGCAGGTCTCGAGCCGGAGCCTGTTTCCAGCCGACACCCCAAGCGTCAATGGTGGGGCTGATGTTCGCTGATCGTCAAGCAGTGGGTCAGAGGGGGAGTGTTGGTGGTGGCGTAGAATGGAAAGGTTCTATCTTCGCACCTATGCCATTCGCGTTTTCAAACCTCCTGCGCGGCCCCGCTCTGATCCAGCTTCCCCTGTATCCGACCGCTCTGCTCTTGCTGCTGAGCTTCCTCCCGAGGATTCGCGAGAGCCAGGCGTTGGTCTGGTCGTTCTGGGGCGTCTGTGGCGGGTTGCTCGTCTGGCAGCTGGTGCTAGGTGGCCTGGTACGGCGCGAGCGCCGGGAGCTGACGTTCGAGGTCGCACTCCGCAAGAATCACTACCTGCAGCTGGTCGCGCATAGCAGCGTGTTTCTCTACTGGGGTTGGTATTGGCCCGAGGTCGCGAATCACGCGTGGCTCATCGCCGCCCAGGTTGTTTTCGCCTATGCGTTCGACATGTTGTTGTCGTGGTCGCGGCGCGACGTGTGGCGTCTGGGGTTCGGCCCGTTCCCGATCATCTTCAGCACCAACCTGTTTCTCTGGTTCAGAGACGACTGGTTCGCCCTGCAGTTCCTCATGGTGGGGGTGGGATTTCTCGGGAAGGAACTGGTGACCTGGACCCGCGACGGGCGCCGAACCCACATCTTCAACCCGTCCGGCCTGTCGCTGTCGCTGTTCGCGGTCGCCCTCATCCTGGCGGGTCGGTCCGACCTGACATGGGGCCAGGAGATCGCACTGACGCTACGCTACCCGGAGCACATGTATGTCGTCATCTTCCTGCTTGGGTTGATGGTGCAGTATGTCTTTTCGGTCACGCTGATGACCCTCTCGGCCGCCGCCACGCTCTACGTCATGGGTGTCGTGTACTCCGCGGCGACCGGTGTGTATTTTTTCGTCGACACCAGCATTCCCATCGCGGTGTTTCTGGGACTCCACCTGCTGGTCACCGACCCGTCGACCTCGCCGAGAACGCCGTGTGGACGTGTCTTGTTCGGGGGGCTGTATGGTGCCAGTGTGTTCGCGCTGTACGCGTTGCTGGGGCAGCTTGGGGTGCCGACGTTCTACGACAAGCTGCTGTGCGTGCCGCTGCTGAACCTCAGCGTTCGGGCGCTCGACCGGTTTGTCCAGTCGCTTGGAGCCGAGTCGTTTGGCCTCGACCGGGTGTGGCCGAGCATGTCTCCCCGTCAGCTGAATCTTGGGTCGATGGCGGTCTGGACCGTGTTGTTCGTCGGCTTGTTGACCACCGAGGCGGTGGGCTCACGACACGAGGGTAGCAATCCCGCGTTCTGGGAACAGGCGTGCTCCGAGGGATTACGGGGCGGCTGCCGCACGCTGCTCGTCCGGCAGTCGAACAATTGCCGCGAGGGGTTTGCCTGGTCGTGCAATGAGCTGGGCATATTGCTGGCGGAAGGCGACGTGGTCGAGGGGGATCCACCGGGCGCGGCGGCCAGCTTTGCCCAGGCGTGCGAGCTCGGTCTTGGGGTTGGCTGTGCCAACGCGGAGGCCCTGGCCGCCGGTAAGGGAAACTTCGGGCGCGCGTCGACGAGTCTCGCCTATGCGTGGGCGTATCAGGACGCGGACCCACTGCGGGACGCCTGCGATGCGAGTGACCCGGAGGCCTGCCACCTGCTGGCGTCGGCCTATCGAGAGGGGCGCGGCGTCGCCCGTGACGAGACGCTCGCCCGCGAGTTGTTCTCACAGTCGTGTGATCTGGGATGGGCCGCCAGCTGTACCAGTCTGGCGGAGATCTACCTTCGGGGCGAGGGTGTGCCGGTCGATGAGGACCGGGCCGCCGACGGGTTCTCTCGGGCGTGCGACGCCGGCGAGGCGATGAGTTGTCTCAGGTTGGGCTTGATGTACCGACTCGGGCGAGGTCTCGCGCCGGACCCGACCCGAGCCACCGCACTGATTGAACAGGCCTGCTCGATGGGGCTCGCAGACGCCTGCCAGGGGCTCGAGTCGTCTGTCCCGTCACCATCACCGAACCGGTGACCGGCGGCTCACGGTGGGAGGCCGGACTAGCGCTCCGCGAGCGCCGCGGCCAACCGGCTCCGCATCTCCGCATTGTCCGGCGCCAGGCTCACCGCCTGCTCGAAGTGGGTAATCGCCTCGTCGAGTTCGCCTCGCTGCTGCAGCACCGTCGCGAGATTGCCGTGGGCGTCCGCAAAGTCTGGCGCCATTCCGATCGCCTGTCTGAAGCGGGTGACCGCCTCAGCCTGTTGGTCCTGATTGTCCTGTTGCGCGAGGGCGATCCCGAGGGCGTTGTAGATCGCCGGGTTCCTGACCAGTTTGAGGATTTCGCGATACTGCGCGATCGCTTCGCCGGATCGACCGAGGAATTGCAGGGTCATCGCCAGATTGCCGCGCGCCTCGGTGAAAGTCGGCTCGAGCTCGATTGCCCGCTGGAAGCGCTCAGCGGCCTCTTCGAGCTGGTCTACGGCACCAAGCGCCATCCCCAGGTCGTTGTGGGCGGCGGCAGACTCCGATGCCAGCTCGACCGCGCGACGAAAGTGGCCGAGCGCTTCTTCGGTCTCTCCTTGGCCCTGCAGCGCGGAGGCCAGATTGGAATGGGCGTCCGGATACTCGGGATCGACTTCTACCGCCTGCCGAAACAGCGGAAGTGCGTCGTCAGGACGGTTCTGGGACATGGCCAGGAGACCGAGGTTGTTGTAGGCCTCGACCCAGCCGGGCTCCAATTCCGTTGACCGCCGATAGTGCTGTTCCGCCTCTGCCAGCTCGCCGGTCTCGACGAGAATGTTGCCCAAGTTGACGAACGCTTCTGCGAAGTCCGGGTTGATGCGGATCGCCTCCCGGAGCTGGGCGGCCGCACCCTCCAAATCGCCCTCAATGGCCAGCGCGTTGCCAAGATTGAAGAACGCGTCCGCATCGTTGGGCGCCAGCTCGAGTGCGCGGCGGTAGTGGGTGATCGCTTCCGCCGACTGACCGTTCGCTGCCGAGCCGCCGGTCGGGGTCGATCCGCAGCGAGCGGCCGCGCAGCT
>SXOW01000345.1 GCA_005778315.1 Acidobacteriota bacterium | reverse complement strand
GCATTGCGCCGCCTGCTCATCGATGAAGGCCTGCTGCAAGGGGTGTAACGCTTCCGGCGTCCCCAGTCCCTCGAGCGTCGTGATGGTCGCTCCTGCGACCAGGCTGACGGCCGTGACGCAGGTGCGTTCGGCTTGACCGTTGACAATAGCGGTGCACGAACCGCACTGACCCAGGCCACAACCGAGCTTTGGTCCACGGAGACCGAGGTCGACGCTCAGCACGTAGAGCAACGGCGTCGTGGGGTCCACGTCCACGGTGCGTGTCTGACCGTTCACCGTCAACGTGATGTCACTCACCGCGATGCGCCTCCCACTCGGCGGCTACGAGCGCCGGCAGGTCCGTCACCGTCCGAGGCCTGTGCCCACATCGCGGGATCCGGCGTATCGTGTGTCTCGGCTAGCCAGCGAGGCCGTCGAGCGGGGCGTCAGCCTTCCCGAACGTGTCGATCGAGAGCCCCATACGCTGCAACAATCCCAGGTGCACGCGGGCCAGGTCCGTGGGTTGTGTGTGATCAACGAAGCGACCCGTCTTGATGGTGCCGCCACCCTTGCCGGCAAACAAGGTAGGGAGATGTTCCGCGTCATGCTCGTTGCCGTCACCAAGACTGGCGCCATAGACAATCATGCTGTTGTCCAGCAACGTGCCACCATTGGGTTCCACCACGGACCGCAACCGATCGAGGAAGTACGCGACCTGCCGGTGATGCCAGCGAATGACCTCGGCATACATCGCCCGCTTCTGCTCGACCGACTCCCACGACGTGACGCCGTCATCGTCCTCCGTCTTGCCGGACGCGTTCTTGTAGTGTGACAACGCGTGCCACGTACCGGTGACGTCCGGAATGAAGTTGAAATAACGGTTGGATTGGCCATGGTCCAGCATGAACGTGCAGACCCGCGTGGCGTCCGACTGGAACGCGGCCACCATGAGGTCCATCATGAGTCGGAGGTATGACTGGCTCCCGGTGCAGCGCCAGTACCATCTGTTCGCGGATCTGGGCAGGCGGCTGCGGCGCTCGGGCCGGCGGCATGCGGCCCTCCTCCAGCACGTCAATGACGCGGTTCCAGATTTCGCGGTTCTTGACCAGCGGACGTTGGCCGACCAGCGTCGACAGGTCGAGGCCAGCCGTCTGGGTGAGCGACCCGTGGCAGGCCTCGCAATATTCTGCAACGAGTGGGGCGATGGCGTGCGGGGCCGACTCCCCCGACAGCTGCGCCTCAGACAGCGACGCCCCGAGTGAGGCCACCAAGGCAGCAGCCACGGTGACAAGCGGGAGGACGCGACGGTGCTGTCGGCTCATCGGTGCGGTTGCACGAGTATTAACAACCACATATACCACGCGCCACCACAGCTACACAGCGCGATGTTCTTGGGTTCAAGCTGCGGCTGCCGGGCCTGACCCGGATGCGTCAGCTGCGAGCCGGTGCGCGGCCGCCGAGGAGCCCGGCCACGAAACTTTCTATCTGCTGGCGGTCCGCAGGTGTGAGTTCCACGAACTCGACGCCGACTCCGCATCCACCTCGGCGACTGCGCACCACGGCGGAGCAGCTGATGAGGGTGAAGCGCGGGGGCAGTCTGAACCCGACATGGAGTGTCGATCCGATGGCGTAGTCCGCGCTGATTTCCAGAAACGCACCAGCCGGGCTCAGCGACGCCATGCGCGCCGCGACGGGCCCCTGGGCGGTTCCGGAGGCGTCGATCTCCGCCGTCACGGGCCGCTGCAGACCTATCCCGACGCGAGATGACCGACGGCCGGTTCGCGCGACGCCAGGGGCGGCCGCCGTACCGGAGGGCGTGGCCGCAGCCAGGGCCGCCGGGGTCGGCACCGTCGCCGCCGTGGGCGCCCTCACAACGGTCGTGAAACCGTCGAGGGCCCTCGGTGACCCGCCTGGCGCGGAGTTGTCAGATGGCGACATGCGGAATCTCACACATCGGTCGTGGCCCCGAGCCTAGTAGGGCGAGAAGGCGACGTTGATGGTGACGGGCACCGAAACGGGCACGTGATTGAGCCGGGCCGGTTCGTAGTGCCAACGTCGGACGGCGGCCAGCGCAGCGTCGTCGAGCAACGGTGCGGAGGTGGCGACACGGACGTCCGACACATTCCCCTCTGCGGTGATCATCGCTTCGAGGACAACCACTCCCCCGATTCGAGCACGCCTGGCCACGTGCGGGTAGACGGGGTGGACGTCGGTCGTCTTTACTGGCAAGACGACCTGGCCGCCGACCGCAATCTCGGACGAGGCCGTGCCGTGATCGCGCCGGAGCGCGAGGGCTGGCTGGGCTGCGCGAGGCACCGACGGAACGAAGCGGTCCGGGCTGAAGAACGCGGCCGGCTCCCTCGGAACCCACCCTCCCTGGTGATCCTCGACCGGTGCCCCCGTGACCGGCCGTGGACTCACCGCGATCCGCCGTTTGGTCGTTTCCGCCCGCGACAGGGCGCGCTCGTCTGCCGTCGTGGGTGGCGACACCCGCGGCGCGCCGGCATCTGGCGTGGTGAGCACGCTCGACAGCGCCTCGCGCGCGGCGTCGAGAGCCTGCGCGACGTGCGCGCCCGGGTGAACTGGCCCTTGTGTCAGGAACAGGAGGGTGCCGACCGCCCCGACCCCGCAGCTCGCGGCAGCAAGCCCGGTGATGACCAGCGCCGACCGCAGTGATTGAGGACGATTCGACCCGCGTACGTGCTCGAGCTCCGTGAGACCACCGCCCTGCATCGTCTGCCTCCGGTGTCGGAAGGGACCATCAGTGGGCCAACCCTAGCCACCTTGTATGGCCACCAGAACAGCAAACTACATGCCGCCTCTGGTTTTATCGACGATCCGCGGGGGAGCCCCTGGAATCAGGTCTTTTTCGTCTCCTACCCCAAGCGGGGGGGTGCGTAGGCAGGCGACGCAAATGACTGCGGAAGCGCGAAATTGTGCGAAGGGACCGAGTCCCGATGGCGGCTCCGACGCCCGACGGTCGCCTACTGCAGGGTGAACGCGACCAACTCCGCGATGTTTTCCTCATCCAACGCCGCGACGACAAGGTGCTGCTGGCCGTCCGCGACGTAGGTGATCGGGAACCCAATCGTTGGTCCACCTGGCAGCGGGATTTCATGGACGACGTCACCCGTTCGCTTGTCGTAGGCCCGGAGGACCGGTGCGCCCTGCGCCCCCTCCCCCGAGAACAGCAGAGTCGACGTCACGAGCAGCCCGGATCCCTGGGTCTGAATCCCGGTCTGTTGCACGTCTACGCCCTGGAGGTCGGGGTGCTCGCGGATGTACCGAGGCGTCTCGCCGTGCGGCACCTGCCACAGGATCTCGCCCACCGACAGATCGATCGCGGTGATCCGGCCGTAGGGAGGCTTCACCAGGGGAAGGTCACGGACGGTCGGGGCGCCTCCGGCGAACGAAATGTGGTGACGCACGCCGGTCCCTTCGGTGCCGTCCGTCAAGGCAAACAGCTGCGGCCGCGTCAGGGACGGCACAAAGAGGATGTCCGCCTCGGGATCCACCGCGCCTCCGGGCCAGTTGACACCACCGCCAGCGCTGGGGAGCGCGAGTGTCCCCCTGTTGCCGCCCGGCTCGATCACAGAGGGCGGCGTATAGAGCGGTCCGAGCCGGTAGTCCTCGACCACCCGCAGCGCCTCGGCACGGAGCTCCGGCGTGAAGTCGATGAGGTCGTCCTCGAGAATGCCCTGGCGCTCAAATGCGGGCGGCTTGGTGGGAAAAGGCTGTGTGGGTGACGTCCACTCTCCCGGTACGTCCGACTGCGGCACGGCGCGCTCTTCGATAGGCCAGACGGGCTCGCCCGTCTCGCGGTTGAGCACATAGGCAAACCCCTGTTTCGAGAGCTGCACGAGGGCTTTTACAGGGGCGCCGTCGACCTCGAGGTCAATGAGAATGGGGGCCGTCGGGATATCGTAGTCCCACAACTCATGGTGGGTGAGCTGGTAGTGCCACACCCGCTCCCCAGTCTCCGCGTCGAGTGCGATGACCGAGTTCGCAAAGAGGTTCGCGCCCGGCCGGTAGCCACCGAAATAGTCGTTCGTGGCGGTCTCGGTCGGCACGTAAAACAGGCCCAGCTCCTCGTCTACCGTCACCGGCGCCCAGTGGCCCGCATTGCCGGTGTACTTCCACGAGGCATCGAGCAACTCAGGATGTTCCTCGACCCACGGGTGGGTACCGGTGCCCACGTTCCAGAGGCGCTCATCCGCTTTCAACCAGGTCTCGACACCGAACTCCCCCGCTCTCGGAATCGTGTTGAAGCGCCAGAGCCGCCGGCCAGTGCGCACGTCGTACGCCACGACATCGCCCGGGATGTTCATCGGCCACATTTCATTCGGGGACGCTCTGGTCGGCACGCTCCCGGTGTGCATCGATACCGACGCCACCAGCACGTTCCCGAGAATCGCTGGCGGAGACGTGTTGGCGACCCTGCCCGCTCTCAGCGCGGCCGGCCGCTCGGCCCACCGCAGGTCGTCCATCATGTCCACGACGCCCGCGTCGCCGAATGCCGTTACCCGATTGCCCGTGCGAGCCTCCAGAGCCACCAGCTGGAAACTGGGCGTCACCACGAAAATGCGCTCGTCGCCGGCGCCGTCCGTCCAGTAGCTCACGCCACGTCCGGCGCTCCGCGCGACCGGCTCGATGATGTCGCCCCAACGTCGCTCGTTGTCGCCCGGCTGCCAGCCCCACAGGAGCTCTCCGGTGGCGGCATCAAGCGCGACCACATTGCGCTGATTGCCGGCAGTGGTGTACAGCACGCCATTGATCACCAGCGGGCTGATCTGCATGCGGCCCGACGGCGGCGGTGTGCCCTGGTCACGAGCGCTCCAACGCCAGGCCACCTTGAGATTCGCGACATTGCTGGAGTCAATCTCATCGAGCGGCGAGTAACGCGTCGCGCCGGCGTCCGCCCCGAAGACCCCCCACTCCCCATCAGCCGCGCCCCGCTGAGCGTCGGCCCCGGCGGGGCTCAGACATACCGCCACCACAAGGGCAGCCATGACACAGATCACAGGGCGTCGAGCGGGTGGCACCTGGCGCATGATTTGTCTCGCTTTCGCGTTCCGTCCAGCTAGTCGTCCGACGACGCCGTCGGCCAGCCCTCGTCGATTGGCTTCGACGGATCTGCGGTGATCTTCAAGTCAGCGCAATGGTGATACGAATACCCGCCTGGCTGGTTGTATCGGTGATCCGCCATGAACTGAATCACCTGGAGTGTGCACCGCTCGCACGTGATGTTCGGGAGTTCGATGTCCGTCTCCCATGGCGGCATCGGGGTCTCGGGCCGAAACGACGCAGTCTGGCCCTCCTCCGGATAGTGCCTGAACAGCCCATCGGCGAGCACCGGAATCTGCGGCGGGCTCTGAATGGCGCCCCAGACTGAAAACAGTCCCCGATCGGTGTATTTCTCAAACGTGATCGGGTCCGGCGGCAACTCGTTCCGCGAGTGCACCGCCAGCGCCACGCGGTAGTGGCCCGAGTGGAAAATCGTCTCCTGCATCTTGAGGTGCAGGTCGGAACCGCCGACAACCTCGGTGACCGCGCCCGTCAGGACATCGGCGTTCTCGCCGCCAGGGTCTCCGCCACACGGCCCAACTTTCTGGGGATCGCCAAGCTCGTTCTCTACGATCCAGGACGCGGGCTCGACCAGGATGAAATGCGCGTCCACGTCAGCTGGCAGCATCGGCAGGGCGATGGCCAGGGCTACCAGTATGCGCACGGAGAGTGTCATGAGTCGTCCTCCTCGACAGGCACGGGCAGCGACCGCCTGGCGGGCCGACGTCCGGCCAGCGCGGATTCGCTTCGGATGATGGGCCGTATTGTAGCCGTTTTGCGGCCACCGCTCCCAGCGGCAGACCAGTCGACGATCGGTCGAGCGCGTCGGAGCAGAGCGGCGGAGCCAGCGCCTCGCGCCGTTGCGGGTCCGGTCCCCTGCGGCGATCGGCCTCGCAGCGGCCCAGTCGACGGGACAGAGGTCCTGCTAGTCGTCCGCGGGCAGCCCAAGCAGCAAGTCCAGGCCGCGGGCGAAGTCCTCGACCGACGGCATCTCGTGTCCCATGCCGTCGATGTCGAGCAAGTGCAGGTTGGTAAAGCCGTCGCGCTCGTAGGCCGCGGCGGTGAGTTGGCACTCCTCTCGATTGAAGTCACCGCTCCCGGTGATGATCACCAGCGGGTGCCGCTTCGCGCGCGCCAGCAGCTCGGGCGATGGAGTGGGGAACTGCGGGACGAGCTGGCTCGGGTTGGCCCCCAACGCCACGCTGAGATACGTCGTGACTCCGATGATCGGCATGCCGCCAGCAAAGACGTCGGGATAGGCCACGGCCTCCATCGCGGACATCCGCCCTCCACCGGAGAGCCCGGACACGAACACCCGCTCGGTGTCGATGCGATAGAAACGGTCGACGTTGTAGGCGGCGTCGAGCGCCAGGCCTGCGCGGGGAAAGAGGTGACGCTGGTTACCGGCGTTGTTGGCGCCAATCCAAATGAGGCGGCGTTCGTCGAAGATGGGTCGGAGGCCCGGCGGAATGGCACCGCTCTCGCGCGGAGACACCCACACGACGACTCCGTAGGGCTCACCGGAGGGGTCATAGTCGTGGGGCACGTAGAGGCTGAACCTCTCCGTGTCCAGGTCGTAGTCCCAGCCGTCAAGGTCACCTGGAAACTGGAAGCGCGCGGACCAGCGCCGCGCATCGGACTCGGGCGATCGCACCGTCAAGGTGGCCTCGAACTCGCCGGTGCGATGCGCCGTGAGCGCCACAACACCACCGCCGGCAGCCCCGGTATGCTGGGCGTGCGCCGCGACGGCGACGCCGCACACCGAGGCCACGACGAGAAGCACTCTTGAGATCATCGGTTGCCCTCAGCGCCGTCCTGGGCCGCCTGCCGTCGCCCGCTACCGGTCGCCTGGATTCAACCCCTTGAACACTAATGCCGCGACCGCGCCGCCGGCCAGGTTGGCGACCAGAAAGATCCACAGACTGCTCCAGGCCGACAATCCCATCAGCGACACGCCGATGGCGACGGCCGGATTGAAGGCACCACCTGAAATGTCACCGACGGCGAACGCCCCGGTCATGACCGTCAGACCGATCGCGAGTCCGTAGAAAGAGTTGCCGTTCGTTCCTTTCGCCGTCGCGACGTTCAGGACCACGTAGGCCAGCGCAAACGTAAAGAGGAACTCTGCGAGGAGGGCTAGACCGACCGCGGGGGCGCCGGCCGTCGTCTCAACCCCTGCGCGGAGGAATCCCACCGCGGCAGCGGCCAGACCCGCGCCCACGATCTGCGAGACCCAATACGGGAGTACTTCCTTCGCTGGCAAACGTCCCCGCATACACACCGCCAGCGTCACGGCGGGGTTGTAGTGCGCGCCGGACACATGGCCGCCCGCGAAGATCATGACCATCAGCGCGGCCCCGATGGCGAGTGGCGGGATCACGCCCGGCAGGTCCGCGACAACCGTACAGCCAATGGTCAGGACCAGGAAAAACGTGCCGATGCACTCGGTGGCGTACTTTGCCATGTGACTCCTCCTCGAGATTCGACCGATAGCCTACCCACGTGTGGCCGGCGCTAGCCGAGGCGGCCGAGGAACCCGAGCAAGAGCTGGATCGTTTTCTCCGCTTGTTCCTGCTGGACCCAGTGCCCGGCGCCATCCACCAGGTGCACCTCGCGCATGTCGGTGCACGCCTCATTCTGCATCTGCTCAAAGGATCCGGGGTTCTGATACGTGCCCCAATCGCTGGCGCCGCTGATGAACATGGATGGCTGATCGATGGTCCGGCCGGCGAAGAGCTCCACCTCCGGGGCGCCGAAGCTGCTGCCTCCCATGCGATACCCGTTGAGACCGCCTTGAAAACCGGTGCGCCCGTACTCTTCGGCGTAGACCCGCAAGGCGGAGTCCGGGAGCCAGGTATTGGCCGCAATCTGCGCCGGGGACGGCATCACCTCGGCCACGGTCTCGGCCATACCGTGCCTCAGCTGCATGATGTAGTAGTTGGGCATCTTCGCCCACTCCTGGGCCGTACGGGCGGCCAATCGATAGGGCTTGTTGCCTTCCCAGTCCGCACTCTTGAAGTGGTAGTAGCCCCGAATGAAGTCGTGCAGACCCTGCTTGGCGTGCCACATATTGCCATTGGCCTCGCGGGTCGTGTAGTACCGCTGGTAGTGCTTCCGGGGTTGCGGCAGTGCGGCGAGGTCGTCGTAGATGGTGGGCCCGGTCGCGCCGCTGGCCTGTGGCGGGTCGTCGGCCGTATCAAAGGGCAACGTGGGCGTGCCGCCGAACGGTGCGCTCATCATGACCACGGCAGGGAACACATCGGGGCGCGTGACGCCGCACCACGCCGCCATCGGCGAACCCGCATCATGACCGATGACCGCGGCCACGGACCGATAGCCGAACGCGTGCACCAGACCCAACGAATCCCGAACCTTGTTGAGCTGACGAAATGGAGCCAGGTCCGCATCGTAGTCCGAGCTCCAGCCGGTCGTGCGACCGAAGCCCCGAACATCCGGAGCAAAGACGTGGTACCCGGCCTCGGCCAGCGGCACCATCACGTTTCGCCAGCTGTAGGCGAGCTCAGGAAAACCATGCAGGAGTAGCAAGGCCGGTCGATTGCGCGTCTCGTAACCGGCTTCGAGCACGTGGACCCGCAAGCCATTGATGTCGTTGACGAATCGAGAGCGTACCCCGTCAGGCAGCCACGCGGACGGATACGGTTCCAGTTCGACACCCAGCCCAGTCGGCTGTGCCGACGCCCTCCGGGCACCCACTGTGGTGGCCGCAAGCGAAGCCAGACCAAGCGAAGAAAGTCCGTAGAGGATGTGCCGACGTGACAATTCGTTCATAGCTCGTCTCCCGCGGTGTTGTCCCCCCAGTGTAGGTCAAAACGGGACCCGGACCCCTCCGTTCACGATTCGTCCGTCCAGCGGCGCCCATCCGTCGACCGTCCAACGACCATCGACGGCCCGATCTGGGCGGATGACCGGGTCCCAGTCCTGCTGACGCACGTCAGTCAGGTTCTCGAGATTCACGAACAGGCGAAGTCGGCCAACGCGGCGCTCGGCCAACAGGCCCATGAGGGGGTACGGCGCACCGCTCGTGCGATACGGATTGGCGTCCACCCGCTGGCGACCAGTGTAGTACAGCTCGAACCCGAGACGACCGTCTTCGTTCTCCATCATGGCCACAACGCCGACGCTGTGTCTTGGTGTCTGCGCCACGTCATCGACCACACCACCGACGCGTTCTCGCGCCCGCACGTAGGTGTAGCTGGCCGTAAGCGCGATCGGCGCGCGTCGATAGAGCCCAAGCAATTCCAGACCAACGTTCGTCGTCGGGTCGTCGAGGTTGCTCAGCCGGTACGCCGACCGGTCCACATCCACCGGATCGACGACGCGCCCCGCAAACAGCGTCGCCGTGTAGGACACCGGCCCCTGCGTACGTGTCAGGTCGACCGAGACGCTACGTCCTCGTTCGGCGCGGAGCGGACCGTCGACCCGGAGGCGCGCCAACCCTGCCGCCTCGGTTTCTTCCGTGAGCGGCGTCGGACCGACGAACCCTGTCCCAGCCGACAGACGGGTCGACCACTCCCCCGCCCGCAGCAGGGCCGACACACGAGGACTTGCAAACCAGCCGTATGCGCTGTGACGGTCCACGCGGCCGCTCATCGACAAGGCCAGCCAGGGCCGCACGTCGACGTCGTCCTGCAGGAAGAGGCCCGGTGTGGTGAAGGTGTATGCGAACTGCGGGACATCCCTCGGGTGGTAGGTCTCGTGCTCGACGGCGAGACCGACGAGCCAGGTGTGCCGCCCAGCCGCCCTCCGCACGGTGACTTCGCCAAAGCCGACCCCGTGCCGATCCCGCTCCAGCGTCTCCCCAAACTGATGGTCGTGCCACTGCCGCGCCACCGTGCCTCGCGCGGTGACGACCGCGCGCCCAGCCACCGTCTGCCAGAGGCCACCGACGTCGAACCGCCGAGTTTCCAAGCCCTCCCGGTAGGACTCCCCGGTCGCGGGAATCACCCGGCCGGGTTGCGTGCCCCCGGCGCGGCGCTCTTCGGTGAAGCCTGTCGTCAGGAACAGCGATTGTCCTTGACCGTTGTCCCAGAAGACGCGGGGCCGCACGATACCGCGTGTGTAGTGTGCGAGGTCGCTCCAACCATCGCCGTCGGCGTCCGTCTGCTCCTGCCGATGACCGCCGCCGACCAGGGTCATCCCCCATGCATCTGACACAGGGGATGACAGCCAGACCACCCCGTCTGTGGCCCCGCGGGTCGACTGATTGACCAGCACTTCCCGCTCCAGGTCGTCTCCGGGACGTCGTGATACCAGGTTCACCACGCCACCCATGGCGCCGGCCCCGTACAGCGCAGACGCCATGCCCTTGATGACTTCTACCTGCCCCAGGT
>SXOW01000344.1 GCA_005778315.1 Acidobacteriota bacterium | reverse complement strand
GGAGTGCTCCATGGCGAGCGCCGCGAAGTCTGCTCCGGCCCGGGCCTCGGCCACAATCGCCTCCGCACGGGCACGGATTTCGTCAACGTCCTGGCCCCCGGTACGCAACAGAATCTGGCTGGCGCGCAGCGTGGTCGGTTCCGTATACCGATCGAGATTGTTGTCGTAGTACGACTGCACGTCGGCGTCAGTCGGCGTCACCGCATCCTTCAAGGCAGGCACGTCGATGAGCACGAAGCGGATTCGGCGCTTCTCCGGCACGAGGTAGTTGACGGCCTCCTGGGCGTACAGAGCAGCGACGTCCTCGTCGGTCGCCTCGATCCCTTCGCGGAAGTCGTCAGCCCGGAACGAGATGGCGCTCACCCGGACCTGCTCGTTTCGGTCGGTGTATTCCTTCTGCAGGTCCTCGTCGCTGATGGTGATCCAATCGGTGACGGCCGCCTGGAGTCGCTCGAGGGTGAGTGCGCGGCGTACATTGTCCTCAAACTGTGCAGGCGACGTCGGCGGCTGCTGCACCCGCAGCAACTTCATGTAGGCTTCTTCGCCCACGAACTGTCCATTTTGTTGGAACGCCGGCAACGACACGATGCGTTCGCGCACCTCGGCATCGGTCACGGCGAACCCCAATCGGTCCGCTTCCGCGTACGCGGCGTATTCGTCAATCATCTGCTGCAGCAACTGGCGGTCGATGCCCATCGATTGCAGAATCTCTGACGTGATCTCCCCGCCGGACTGTGCCTGGTAGTTCTGAAGCTGTTGCAGGTAGATGGTCCGGAACTCGCCGACCGTAATTTCCTCGTCGCCCACGCGTGCCAGGACATCGGTCATGGCCCCGGTAACTTGCGGCACCGGCTGGACGAAGGAGGGGACGTACAGGAATACGAAAGTGAGACACACCAGCGCCAGGCTCCACTTCAACCAGCCTTTGTGCTGACGCATGCGATCGAGCATCGTCATCGTTCGTCGACTCCAGTGCGCGCCGCAGCCTCAAGCCGTCGGCGCTCGTCCGGCGTCATCCCCGAGCGCGGGATGCGCCATGCGGTCATGCCAATTGGTCTCAAGCCGCCCACGAGGCGGCTAAACATGTCATGTTACGTCAGGCCGTAACGTGGCGGCAACAGGCGGTACTCGCCGGCACCCTGTTCGAGGCCGGCGACCGGCCGGATCTGGGTGCGATTGGTCAGAGAATCGGCCACGGGCGCGGTCAAATGGGAGCGGCAGAGCGATCGCAGGGGTATGTGGCCCCCTCGGTTGTTCTCGTCGGCTGACAGAATGCACCAGTTTGGTGCGAGTTGGATCACTAAGTTGGATCACTAAGTATGTTATATTCGCAGAGGGTGAAGGACTTAGGGGAACTGACAGAACAAAATTGTAAGCGGTCCCCGTTCGCAATCGCAGTGAAGTACCCCAGGCGAGAACCACCCGCCAGGTCCTACCCTGCTGCGGGATGTACCGACGGTTTCAGGCCTGTCGCGGTTGCAAACGGGGCGATTTAGCATGCCGGCACGGGGGCACAGCAGGATCACGCGAGCACGCAACGCGCCGCCCACAGGCCTGACGCTCGCCATTTTTCACCATCCTACCTCTGACGTTCAGGCACATATCGCACCGTTGCGGCGCCGTGCCCGGTACCACGTGGTGTGCCGGTCGCAGCGTGAGGCGTCCGCTGAGCCGCGTCTTGGCCAGAACGGCCCGGTTGGTGCCGTGCTGTGGGAGCTTTCGCCGGGACGTCGACCGAACTGGCGCTGGCTTCGGGCCCTCGCGGGCGAAATGCCGATCGCCTCGTATTCTGCCGATTCAACCGTGTCTGGAGCACAACGCTCCCGTGATCTGGGGTTTGCCACGCACTTGACGACGCCGCTGGACGCGATCGATGTGGCCCACCAGATTGCGTTGGCGATGCCGGGCGACCTGGCGGCACGGTGGCGGCGTCTGCAGCGCCCGTTGGTCAGATTTTTGAATCGGGTCCCGATCCACGCTCAGATCGCCCGGCACGTCGCGGAAGCGTTTGAGCCGATGCCGGTGGCCGAGGCCCTGGTGGGGCGAGCCGCGGCCTGGTTTCCCGCGTCCCATTGGGCGGTGGTGGGGCCCGATGCGAGCGGGTCGCCCACGCTGTTGGCGACGTCACACCTGCCGGTGGACATGGCAGCGGCGGTGAGGGTCCTTGGGGCGCAGGTGACAGAGACCGGGGAGTGTGTTGCGTCGCGCGATCTGAGTGCCGACGTGCGCGGCACCCAGCCGGTGGCGGCCGTGGCGTTTCCGCTCTGGTGTCGCGGCCGTGCGGTCGGCGCGCTGGTGGGCACCGACACCACGACGTCGACGCGCGAGCCTCGCTTGTCCGCGCCGGTGCGAGACGCCATCCGCACGCTGCTTGAGCCAGCCGCTGTCTCGCTGGACAACGCGCTGCGCCTCCAGCGAGCGCAGGCGCTGACCGTGACCGACGACCTCACGCAGCTCTTCAATTCCCGATATCTGTCGGAGGTGCTGCGGCGGGAAGGCAAGCGCGCGGTGCGCTCGCGCCAGCCGTTGTCGCTCGTCTTCATCGACCTCGACCGCTTCAAGGACATCACCGACACCCCTGGCCTCTGGTACGGGAGTCGCGCGCTGGTCGAAGCTGCCGGGGTCATTCGGGACTGCGCCCGGGAAACCGACGTCGTGGCTCGGTTTGGGGGCGACGAGTTCGCCGTAGTCCTGCCGGACACGGGTAGTGAAGGCGCCATGGTGGTGGCGGACCGCGTGCGACAGCGCATCGCGGCCTATGACTTCCTGGCGAAAGAGGGTTTGCACTGTCATCTGACGGCGTCGGCCGGGGTGGCGACGTTGCCGGATCTGGTACCCACGGTCGACCGCTTGCTGCAGGCGGCCGATGACGCGATGTATTGGGTGAAGGCGCACGGAAAAGATGGCATCCAACTGGCGGTGGCGTAGGGCGCCGGCTGCCGATCGAGTGTTCGTAGCGAGGAGGACTAGTTCTGTTGGGTGTCCGTTCTTTGTTTGCGCTGTTTTCCAGTGACCTGGCAATCGATCTCGGGACGGCCAATACGTGTGTGTACGCCCGGGGCAAAGGGATCATCGTCAACGAACCCTCGATTGTAGCCATCAACAAGGTCAACGGACACATCGAGGCCGTCGGGCGCGAAGCGAAGGAAATGCTGGGTCGTACTCCCGGCAACATCATCGCGATCAAGCCGATGAAGGATGGGGTCATCGCCGACTTCGAAATCACGGAGAAGATGCTGACCTACTTCATCAAGAAGGCTCACAACCGCACGGTCTTGGTGCGGCCCCGGATCGTCATCGGGGTGCCGTCTGAAATCACGCAGGTGGAAAAACGCGCGGTGAAAGACAGTGCCTATCGAGCCAAGGCCAGCGAGGTGTTCCTGGTCGAGGAGGCCATGGCGGCGGCCATCGGTGCGGGCATGCCCATTACCGAGCCTTCCGGCAACATGATCGTCGACGTGGGTGGGGGCACCACCGACATTGCCGTGATTTCCCTGGCCGGCATCGTGTACAGCAAAGCGGTGCGGGTGGCAGGGAACGAAATGGACGAGGCGATCATCTCGTACATCAAGAAGACGTACAACCTGCTGATCGGAGAGCGCACGTCGGAAAACATCAAGATGAAGGTGGGATCCGCGTACGGTCTCGACGAGCGGATGACCATGGAGATCAAAGGGCGCCACCTGATTGAGGGGGTGCCCAAGACGATCACGATCACCGACGAGGAGATTCGAGAGGCACTGGCCGAGACCGTCAATGTGATTGTCGACGCCGTTCGCGTCGCGCTCGAACGCACGCCGCCCGAGTTGTCGGCAGATATTGTCGACCGCGGCATCGTGCTGACGGGCGGCGGAGCGTTGCTGAAGAACCTCGACAAACGTTTGCGGGAAGAGACGGGCTTGCCTGTCGCGATGGCTGACGACCCGCTGTCGTCGGTCGTGTTGGGAGCGGGACAGATGTTGTCCGACTTCGCTCTCTTGCGGAAAATTTGTATTGACTAAGCTGCGTCGTCGCACCGGCGTGCTCCTGCTGGCCGTGATCATTGGCCATGTGGTGTTGATCTCCGTGCAGGTCAATACCCCGTCCGGCGTCCGCCTGCTGGAGAGTGTGACCTTCGGACTGTTTTCGGAGGTGCAGCGCGCGGTGGCGCGGTCGGTCGGTGGAGTCCAGGGTTTGTGGCATGGCTATGTGGGTCTGGTCTCTGTGCAGGAGGAAAACGGAGCGCTGCGCGAGGACGTCGCCCAGTTGCAGCTACGGCTGCAGCAGGAACGCGCGATGGCACAGCGGGCTCGGGGCCTGGAAGAACTGCTGGAGTTAAAGCGCAATGTCGCTTTTTCTACCGTGAGCGCTCGGGTGATCGCGGGCGACGCCACGCCGTACTTCCGCACCGTCACCATTGACCGCGGAACGGGTGACGGGGTACGTCGCGACGCGGCGGTGGTGTCCCCGGCTGGCGTCGTGGGCCGGGTGATCAAGGATCCCGGCTCGCGAGCGTCGAAAGTGCAGCTCTTGATCGACCGCAGTGCGGCGGCCGGCGTCCTGATCGAGCGGACCCGCGTACAGGGTGTGGCCATGGGCGTTGTGGACGAGGGCTTGCTGCGGATGGAGTACGTGTCGAAGCTCGAGGACGTCCAGGTGGGAGACCTCGTGGTGACGTCCGGGGCCGACGGCGTCTACCCCAAGGGTGTGCCGGTCGGTCAGGTGGCGGAGGTTGGGGGTGGCCCCGGCCTCTATCAGACAATCCACGTGCGTCCGAATGTCGAGTTCGGTGATCTTGAGGACGTGCTGGTGCTCGTGCCAGAGGCCGCTGCGTCGGTGACGGTCGCCGGTGGCGGATGAAGACCGCGTGGGTCGCGTTGGCGCTGGTTGCGACCTTGGCGCTGCAAACCACGGGCGCGCCGTTGTTGGCGGGTCTCGGGGTGAGTGTCGACTTGGTGTTGGTGCTGGTGACACTGGTGGCCATTGCCAACGGGCCCGTGGGAGGCCTATGGGTGGGCACGGTCGGCGGGCTACTCCAGGACGCGCTGTCCGGCGGGGTGATCGGTGTTGGCGGGCTCGCAAAGACGGTGGTGGGATACGGGGTCGGCGCCTTGGCGGTGCACTTCAACGTGTCGTGGCCGTGGCACCAGGCGTTGGTGGTGTTTCTGGCGTCACTCGTCCACGCCGCGGGCTTTGTCGGACTGTATGGTCTGCTGTCGGATGAACGGGCCATGACGTCCAATAGCAGTGTGTTGTCGCAGGCAGTAGCCAACGCGGTGATCGGCATCGGCGTCGCCCTGGCGGCGAGAGCGACTCCGCAGTGGGTCATGCGGCGACGGATGCGTCGGCGCCGTCTGACCCGGCGTTTCGGCGGATAAGCGGATAAGTGGATTCGGACAACCGGATGAGGACGAGGAGAGTGGTGGATAAACGGGCCCGCGAGCGATGAGACGCGAACTGGACACCCACAGCGAGGAACGCCGGGACAGCATGGGGCTGCCGTTGGCGCTGCTGCGATCAGTCGTGGTCCTCGCGTTCGTCGGTCTCGGCGTGGCGTTCTGGTCCTTGCAGGTCGGGCAGCACGAGCGGTATCGCCAGCTGGCCGAGAACAATCATCGGCGGACCGTCGGTCTGCGAGCACCCCGCGGGACCGTGTTCGACCGCGATGGGCGGGTGCTGGTGAAGAACCGGAACTCGCTCAATATTTCACTGGTCCGGGAGCAGGTGGAGGATCTCGACAGCACGATCACGCTGCTGTCGGAAGTGACAGCGGTCCCGGTGGACGCGTTGTGGTCGGTCGTCGAGCGACACCGTCGGGAGCCGGCCTATCAACCGATCGTGCTGGTTCGGGATGCGACCATCGGACAGGTGTCAGCGGTCGCGGCGCACGCCATCGAACTGCCCGGCCTGTTCGTGCAGGAGTTGCCGGCCAGACACTACGAGGCGGACAAGGTGGCG
>SXOW01000343.1 GCA_005778315.1 Acidobacteriota bacterium | reverse complement strand
GCCTCCTGCGGTTTCTTGGGGCAGCGCCCGCGGTGGAGCAGTCCGGGCCTGCCACGGCGGCCGACGCGGCGGTTGGAGCCAACCCGCCCAGCCTACTCGACCTGCCGCTCGACTGACCGACATCTGACCATGGACCCGTTGGACGCTCTCGCTTCACTGCGGCGGTTTGGTATCAAACCGGGTCTTGACACCATCGGACATGTCACGGCGGCGATGGGTGATCCGGCGGCGGCATATCGCAGCATTATTGTCGCCGGCACCAACGGCAAGGGGTCGGTGGTGGCGATGACGGACGCCAGCCTCCGCGCTGCCGGCTACCGCGTGGGGCGCTACACCTCGCCCCACCTGTACGCCCTGGCTCAACGATTCGTGGTGGACGGGACGGCCATCACAGAGTGCGAGCTCAGACGGGAGGTGGCTGAAGTGCAGGACCGCGTCGACGGCCTCGTCGCCTCGGGCACGTTGGCGCAGCCGGCGACGTTCTTCGAAATGACCACCGCCATCGCATTGTCATGGTTCCGGCGAGAGGCGGTGGACGTGGCGGTGCTGGAGGTCGGAATGGGCGGGCGGTTGGACGCCACCAACATCGTCACGCCAGTCGCGGGAGCCATCACCCCAATAGGGTTGGAGCACCAGGCGTATCTGGGCGACACGCTCGAGGCGATCGCCGGCGACAAGGCCGGGGTGATCAAGCCTGGCATGGTCGTCGTGACCACGGAGACGAGACCGTCCCTGCTCACGATCTTCGACGAAGTCTGCCGCGCCCAGGGAGCACGCCTGGTGCGCGCCACCCATGAGGCGGAAGCCATCGTCCGGGGCGCCCCGTCTTACCCCGAGATCCAGCTCACGACTCCGCGGCGGACCTACCCCTCGTTCCGCCTGGGTCTCGCCGGTGCCCACCAAGTCGCCAATGCCATGGGGGCGGTGCGGCTGCTGGAAGAGCTCGCCTCGAGCGGCCTGCCGGTGCCAGCCCATGCGATCGTGAGCGGCCTGAGCGGTGTCGATTGGCCCGGCCGCCTCGACCTGGTGCAGATGGGGCCGGACGGCGCCATTCTGTTCGATGCGGCCCACAATCCAGCCGCAGCAGCCACGCTCGCCGCGTTTGTGCGGGAGACCTATCCTGACAGACTCCCCTTCGTGGTCGGCGCCATGCCGGACAAGGACATCGAAGGCATGATCGCCACGTTGGCCCCGTGTGCGACGGCGTTCGTCTGTACGGCGACCCAGACGCACGGCCTCGTGCCCTCGAGCGAGCTGGCGGCCCGCGTCCGACGCGTCGCCGGCGCCACGCCGGTCCAGGACGAGCCGGACCCCTGGCAGGCGGTAGTCGCGGGGTGGCGCCGTCACCCCACGGTCTGCGTGACCGGGTCGATCTTCCTGGTCGGGCACCTGCTGGCGATGACTGAAGCGGGCGGCGGCACGCGCTTTCGAGCAGGCCGATGAGCGCCGGCATGTCGCGTGTTATCCTTCGGGAATTCAGCGCCGAGCGTTGTGCTGACGCTCAGCGACAAGCCCCCGCCTTCTGGATGATTCGCGTTTTTCTGCTAGGTTGGCTCGCCGTCGCCGGGACGGCTGGCACGGCACTCGCCCAATTGCCGGCTACCATCACCGATCAACGCAGCATGGTGAGGACGCTGGACGGGAACCGTCTTCAATGGATCGGCGACGTCGAATTGAGCGGCGGGTCAGGCGACAACGAGTGGCACTTCTTCGCCGACACGGCTGACTTATATATCGACGAGTCGCGCCTGGTGGCCACCGGCAGCGTCGTGTTCACATCGGGTGGCGGCCGGATCGCCGCCGAGCGAGCCGAGTTCAACACCGAGGACTTTACGGGCACATTCTTCGATGCGAGAGGCTCGACGGTCCTCGTGGAGGATGTCGTGCCGAGCATGTTTGGAACCGGCGACCCAGAAATGATTTTCTGGGGCGAGATCATGGAGAAGACCGGCTCACGGAGCTACAAGCTCACGCGGGGCGGGTTCACGTCGTGCGTCCAGCCGACGCCACGCTGGGAGGTGAGTGCGGGTTCGGTCACGATCAATCTGGACGAGTACGCCATGCTGCGCGGTGCGGTCCTGCAGGTCAAGGGCGTTCCGTTGTTCTACCTGCCGATTCTGTACTACCCGATTCAGTCCGATGACCGCGCCACCGGCATCTTGATGCCCACCTACGGCGCCTCGACCATTCGCGGTCAATCGATCAGCAACGCCTTCTTCTGGGCCGTCAACCGCAGCCACGATGCCACGGTGTTCCACGACCTGTTCACCTCGACGGGACAGGGATACGGCGGGGAGTATCGCTATATTGCGGGCCCGGGCTCACGGGGGAACGCGGAGACCTACATTCTGGACGAACAGGAAACCACCCTGACCGACCAGTTCGGTCCAGGCACGGGCCAATCGTCGTTCCCGGCCAGGCGCAGTTATCAAGTGCGTGGCAACGCCCAGCATCGCATCTCGGACTCCATCACTGCCCGAGGGCAGGTCGACTACTTCTCTGACGTCACGGTGCAGCAGACCTACCAGACCAATGTGTTCGAGTCCTCCAACAGTTCTCGTAGTTTCGGCGGCAACGTGACTGGCTCCTGGGGTGCCTACACGCTCAGCGGCACGGGAGACGTCGCCGAGACATTCTTCGGCGCCGAAGACGCGAGCCGGTACGGGTCCGGCCCGCGCATCTCGTTCAATCAGTCTGAGCGTTCGCTGCTGGGTTCCCCGGTGTACTTCGGCTTTCAGACTGAGTACGCAAACCTGCTACGCCGCTCCCGATTCGGTGATCAGGAGGTGAACTCGGGTTTGCGGCGGTTCGATGTCAGCCCACTTGTTCGGGTCCCGTTCACGAAGTGGCCCTTTCTGACCGTGAATTCGTCCGTCGCCTGGCGACAGACCTATTGGACCGAGAGCATCGATGAAGTCGGCGCGCAGGTCGACACAGGAGTCGGCAGATCGTTTCTCGACCTGCAGGCGTTGATCACGGGACCGGTCTTCGTCAAGGTGTGGGATACGCCTGGCAGCGGGTACTCGGAACGCATGAAGCACGTCATTGAGCCGCAACTCAGCGTGCAACGCGTGACCGCGATCGACAACTTCGATCAGATCGTGCAGCTCGAAGGGACCGATTCGATCGTCGGCAACGTCACCCAGTTGCGGTACGGCCTCACCAACCGCCTCTACGCCAGACGCGCGGAAGGTGGCGGACCGGCGGCCGCGCAGGAGATCCTCACCGTCACGCTCGAGCAGAGCTACTACACGGATGAGAACGCGGCGCAGTTCGACCGGCAGTTCAGAACCAGCTTCCAGGGTCAGTCCTGTCGTCGACGTACGGGGTGTCAGGGGATCGGGTTACCCCATCAGGGCAGCACACCGAGCAATTTTTCCCCGGTGGCCATTACGGCGAGGGCCAACCCGACCAGTCTGTTGTCTGGCACATTCCGGGCGGAGTACGACACGCAGTTCTGGGCTTTCCGCACCATCGGCGCCGACGCCAATATCGAAATCGGCGGCTGGTTTCAACAGGTGACCGGATGGAGTCAACGGCGCTTCGTAGAAGGACTCCGTGGGTTCGACGTCCGCCAGAACCTCGACCACTATCTCAACTCGTTTACGAACCTGGCGACACGGGACGACCGCATCGGCGGGGTGTATCAGTTCAATTACGACGTCCTGGGTGGGCGATTTCTCCAACAGCGAATAGTCTGGTACTACAATGCGCAATGCTGTGGCGTCGCGCTCGAGTACCAATCATTCAACTTGGAGGGGCTCGGTTTCCGCGTCCGGGTCCCACAGGACCAGCGATTCAATCTGACCTTTACCTTGGCTGGTCTCGGCACGTTCTCGAACATGCTCGGGGCATTCGGCGTCGGCAACGGCGCGGGTGAGCTGTAGGAGCGATGTCTCTCCGAGGAATTGGCGCGTTCGTCTCGCGCCTGGGCGACGACGACGCAAGGATCATCACTCGATGGTAGAACCGACCGTAGCGGTGCTGGTAACCGGTGGAGCCGGCTTCATCGGCAGTAATTTCGTCCTCCACGCGATGGCCACGCACCCTGAGTGGAGGGTCACGACCCTCGACAAGCTGACCTATGCGGGGCGTCTGGAAAACCTCCGGGACGTCATCAACGACCCCCGTCATCGGTTCGTCGAGGGTGATGTCGCCGACCCTGCCGTGGCCGGCCCGCTTGTCAAGGAGTCCGACATCGTGGTGCACTTCGCGGCGGAGACACATGTCGACCGCTCGCTGCACGATGCGGGCGCATTCATTACCACCGACGTGTATGGCACCTTCGTGCTGCTCGATGCCGCCCGCCAGGCGGCGCGCGTGCGGCGATTCGTCCAGATCTCGACCGATGAGGTCTACGGCAGTGTCGAGAGCGGCTCGAGCACCGAACACGACGAGCTGAAGCCAAGGAACCCCTACGCGGCGAGCAAGGCCGGCGCAGACCGGCTGGCCTACAGCTACTGGGCGACCCACGGCGTCCCGGTGCTCGTGACCCGGGCGTCGAACAACTACGGACCCCGACAATTTCCTGAAAAGATCATTCCGTTATTCGTGACCAACGCGATCGACCACTTACCAGTGCCGCTCTACGGCGACGGCCGCCACATCCGGGACTGGCTGCACGTCGAAGACCACTGCCGAGCCATCGACCTTCTGATCGACAAGGGCACCGACGGCGAGGTGTACAACATCGGAGGCGGCAACGAGGTCCGAAACGTAGACCTGACTCACAGGATCTTGACCGAGCTCGACCGCCCCACCTCGCTGATCAGGCCGGTCGAAGACCGGCTCGGCCACGACCGCCGGTACTCCGTCGATACGACGAAGCTGCAGAACTTGGGGTGGCGACCGCGCCATGGATTCGACGAAGGACTCCGTGCGACCGTGGCCTGGTACCGGGACAACGAGTGGTGGTGGCGACCGATCAAGGAAGCCGACCCGGCCTACCGCGACTACTACGCGACCCAGTACGGCACGCGCACGTCCCACCAGACCGGGAGTTCCGGGACGTAAGCGGAGAGCCGCACTACGGGACTGCAGTGGCACACACGATTCTGGTGACCGGCGCCGCCGGCTTCGTCGGGCGCCACCTGCTCACCCTGCTGGCCGCCGTCGACGCCTCGGCCACCCTCATCGCGTGGCGACGGCCTCGGACAGCCGGACGTGCCGCCAGCGCCTCGTCTGCCTCAGCGCTCGGTGCCCCCCGCGTCCAATGGCGCGACGTCGATCTGCTGGACGCACGCGCCGTCTCGCGCGCCGTCGCGGACAGCCGACCGACCGAGGTCTATCACTGCGGTGGTACCGCCAGCGTGGGCGACTCCTGGTCGAAAAACTACGGGACTCTGCGCACCAACGTCCTGGGCACCCAACACGTGTTGGCGGCGTTGCGTGAACACGCGCCGCGCGCGCGCACGCTCATACCGGGGTCGGCCCTGGTCTACAAGCCGTCAGAGACCGCGATCGACGAAACCGGCACGCTTGGGCCGGTGAGTCCGTACGGCCTCAGCAAGCTGGCGCAAGAAATGGTCGGACGTGCTGCCGCTGAGCAGGATGGCCTGTCCGTGCTCATCAGCCGCTCGTTTACGCACGTCGGACCCGGCCAGTCGCGCGCGTTTGCGGCGTCGAGTTTCGCCGAGCAGATCGCCAGAATAGAGGCGGGCCTGGCCCCACGGGTGCTGTCTGTCGGCAACCTGGAATCGAGAAGGGACCTGACGGACGTGCGAGACACGGTGCGCGCGTACCGACTCTTGATGTCCGGCGGGCTCGTCGCCACGCCATACAACGTGTGTAGCGGGACGGCTCACCGCACCGGCGACGTGCTGGAAGGCCTCCTGTCGTTCGCGTCGGTGGCGGTCACCATAGAACCAGACGCAGACCGGATGCGGCCCAGCGACAATCCGTTGCTGCTCGGGAACCCTTCCCGCATTCGAGACGCCGTAGGCTGGGTGCCGGAGATTCCTCTCCGAGACACGCTGTCGGATCTGCTGGAGTACTGGCGCACGGCCATCCGCGCCTGAGCTGGGCTACGCAGAACCGCTCGGCGACGACTTGCGTGAGTGTGATCTGGCCCCCATAATGGCGACATGCGCTCCCGTCGCCTCTTCACCGGGTGTGTCGTCGCAGTGCTGGCTGGATCGGCACTGACCGCAACGGCCGCCACACAGCCGCAACAGCCGGTGCCGCGCCCCTTTCCGCGTCCTGCGAGTCCGAGCCAGGCGGCCCCGGACATCGAACCGGCCCCGGACCCGGCCCGCGCCGTGGCACCCGTCCAGACACCGTCGCCACTCGCCACCGAATCAGTGCCGAGCGAAGCCACACTCGGATTCCCGATCTATCCGAACGCGCAATTCATCACGTCCTACGAGGCGGGTCCCGGCCAGCGCTACTATCTGTTTGGCACGAATTCGAGCTTCGAGGAAATGGTCCGGTACTATGCGGTCATCCTCGATAACGGGGGGAACCTGGTGTTCGACGGTCCAGCCACCCACATGTTCGAGATCGGGCGGTTTCGCGAGGAAGAGATGGCGTTCCCGCCTGGGGTCACCGTGAAGGACTACACGTGGAACGGCTCGGAGGGCTATCTGAATCCGGCTCGCGGAGAACCGTCCAGCTTCAGGACCATCATCCAGATTGTCCCGGCCCCCGCGGAACAGGTCCGGCGCTAGTCGGGTTCTCCGACACGGCCGACACATACAATTCGCGCTCCTTGCGAAACTCGGCCGATTTTTCTTCCATGCCGACGCGCAACGCGTCCGTTGGTCCAACACCCTGTCGGGCTGCGTAGTCGCGGACCTGCTGGGTCAACTCCATGCTGCAGAACTTGGGTCCGCACATGGAACAGAAATGCGCCACCTTCGCCCCGTCAGCGGGGAGCGTCTCGTCGTGGTACTCACGCGCCGTCTGCGGATCAAGGGCGAGGTTGAATTGGTCCTCCCACCGAAAATCGAACCGGGCCTTTGACAGCGCGTCGTCCCACGCTTGTGCGCGTGGGTGCCCCTTCCCGAGGTCAGCGGCATGCGCGGCGATCTTGTACGCGATAACGCCCGCCTTCACATCGTCGCGGTTCGGTAACCCCAGATGC
>SXOW01000342.1 GCA_005778315.1 Acidobacteriota bacterium | reverse complement strand
GTCGACATCGATACCTGCCTCATCACCCCTCACATGGGGTCCATGGCGGCGGATTGTCGGCTCCGGATGGAAGTCGGCGCCGCGACCAATGTCGTCGCGTTTCTTCGCGGCGAACCACTTGACGCGTTGGTGCCGGACTCGGAGTATGAGCTGCAGGCAGAGGACGCGTTTGCCAGGCAGTGACCGGTAGGGCGCGACCGGGCTTCACTCGGGCGAGGTGGCCATTCCCGACAGGACGATTCGGTGAAGGTCGACCAGCGGCGGGACGGCCCTCCACTCAAAGTCGAGCTTCCAGATGCCGGCGCTCAATTGTCTGACCGGCGCGTCACGGAGACCCCAGTCCTCGTGGTTGTCGTAAATCACGTCATGGTTGTGCCAGGCGCGGCCCCAGCGACGCTCCGCCGTGTCGGGGTCCTCCAAGTGCTTCGATGTCTGGTAGCTTGCGAGATGCGCGACGTGGTAGATGGGCGGACCGATATCCGAGATGGGCACGCCACTGGACAGGGCCTTGACCAGGAAATTGTGATCCACGCCGATTCGCACCATCCTGTACAACTCGTTGAATCCGCGTAACTTGTGAAACGTCTCCCGGTCAAGCAGGATGAAGTCTCCCGCCGCGCCCGCATAAAGCGGTGGCACGATTGGCGGTCTCGGCACGTGGTTGGCTGGATTGTCGAGCAATGCGTGGTGCAAGGTGCTGTCATCGATGCCGAGTTTCAGGTCGATACGGTTCGCGCGGTACACGCAGCCCGGTCGCAGCGCGCCTGAGGCGAGGGCGCGGCCCATGGCGTCGCTCAGGATCAGGTCGGTATTGGTCGTGAGCAGATATTGCCCGGTGGCGCGCCGCACGCCCACGTTCTTGGCGACAAATTCGAGATAGGCGAGCTTCGGATTCAAGCTCATGGCGTCCTGGTACCGACCGTCGACCACGTAGGTGACGACGCTGTCCAGCAAGTGCGCCGGCAGCCCGTCACGCAGCCGCTCGGCGAGCAAGGCACGCCCCGGGGTGGGACACCACTCCACCAGTACGACTTCTGTCGCAAGTTGCCGTTCCGCCAGGAGTTCAAGGTTGAACCGCAGGACGCGGAAGAACCGGCTGACGAAGCCGCCACCGTAGTCGTCGTTGCGGCCGGTGAGCACGAGGCTCAAGAACGGGGACGCACTCACGACGTTTGGGTGGTGTGGGAGGCCTCGATGTCCGGTGCCCCGGCGCCGTCCTCAAGACGATCCCGGGTGCGTCGATCCAAAACCGTGATCGCACCCTCGAGCACATCGAGCTTGGTTTCCATCGCGAGCAGGTGCGCGCGGGTGAGCGCAATCGCCTGTTCCGCCTGTTTCACGCGCTCAAGCTTCTCCCGGAGCGTTGCCAGTTCGTTCAGATGACCCGAGTCTTTGCCCTTCCACCGCTCGACATCGCGTGTCGCGGCCGCGACGCGGGCGCGTGCCTCCGCCACCTGCTCCTTCCAGTGTGTCGTATCGCGTTGTGCGGCCTCCAGTCGGTGTTTGGCGTCCGCGGCCCGTTCCTTGAACGAGTTCGCTCGGACGACGGCGGCCCGCAGGTGCGAGGCGCGAGCGAGACCGAAAAGGCCGAGAAGTCCTGAAGCCATGGCGCAGGAGGGTTGAAATCTCTGACTACGATAGTCGCCCCGTGGTCCCCACGCAACAATTCCATCTCCGACCCGCCCTGGGCAGGGGTATCATGGCGCATCAGATGGGTCACCGACGCGGCCGGCCAGCGCAGTCCCGTGCCGCCGAGCAACATGGGCACCGCCACTTCCACACAGCTTGAGCAGCGGCTCGCGGGTGTTGAACGACGGCTTCGCCACTTGGCGCGTCTCCTACGACCGGTCGCGCTCCAGGCTGCGGCCGCGGACGAGCCCGGGGCTGAGCCGGACGGCGCGTCCGGGCTCCCCACGGATCAGTTGTTGGAACGGATCGTGCGCTTCACAGCCGCGCTCGAAGCCTCGGAAGTCCAAGATGCGGGGGAGTTGGTGGTGATGCGCGCGTTGCTCGCCGACGTGTCACTGGTGACCGCCGCGTTTCGTCGAGCCGCAGCCGCCAGTGGCCGCCGCCTCGACGAGGCCCGGGCGCAGGTCGATCGCGCGCGCCCGACCGCCATCGAGCGTAGTGAAATTGGGAGGAACGTGGCGTCGTGACAATGGAAGATCAGGCCGACAAGGCAGGTCGAATCGAGAAGAAGGTCCTCGACGAGGTGAAGCAGCAGCGAAAGCTGCTGACCGAGATGTCCGAGCGACTCGCCCGGGTCGAGGCTGCGCAGGCGGCGATGGCCACCACCGTCGGCAAGGTTTTCAACAAGGTTGTGCACGTCGAGCCGGACCTCCACGCAGTCATGCGGATGTTGCGGCTCGATCACACGACGTTGCCGTACCCGCAGCGGCTGATGGCGAAGCGGTATCGGCTGTCGTCGCAGAACGAGGAGGATGGCATCATCCTGGCCCTGTTTGACCAGGCCGGCGTGACGAATCGCCGCTTCGTGGAGATCGGGTCGGGGCTGAGCGGCGGCAATTCGGCGTGTTTGGCGGCCGACTTGGGGTGGACGGGGCTCATGGTCGATGGCGACGCCGGACATATGACCCAAGTCCGACGCCGGTTTCCTGGTGTGACCGCCACTGCGGCTTGGGTGACTCGAGAGAACATCAACGAGCTGGTTACCGATGCGGGTTTCACCGGCGAGGTCGACTTTTTCAGCCTGGACCTCGACGGCAACGACTACTGGGTGTGGGAGGCGATGACCGCCTGTTCCCCCCGCGTAGTGGTGATCGAGTACAACTCGGCGTTCGGAGGTGAGCGGGCGGTGACCATCCCGTACGACCCGAAGTTCAACAGACGAGACCATCGCTTCTGCTACTACGGTGCTTCACTGGCGGCGTTGGCCAAGGTCAGCGAGAAGAAGGGATATCGACTCGTGACGACCGAGCCGAACGGGGTCAACGCGTTTTTCCTCAGGAACGACGTCGAGCCTTCGATCCCGGCATGCACACCGGAGGCCGCGTTCCGGCTCCAGAGAAGCTACGACGTGTGGATGAAGACGAAGCAGGAAGACGTCTACTCCTATGTGGCCAAGGCGAAGCTGCCCCTTGTCGATATCGACTGACGCGTCGATGGCAAGGTCACAGTCGAGCCATTAGGCCATATGACCGAAGGTCATTTTGAAGCCCCCCAGTCTGTTGATTGGGATCCCCGCACGTTGTACACT
>SXOW01000341.1 GCA_005778315.1 Acidobacteriota bacterium | reverse complement strand
GTTGGGCTTGGCTCGTGGGAATACCATCCGCGCCAGGCACATCGGCAAGGACATCATGGCCGTGTTCCGCAATATCGTCGGCGGCGAGGTGTATGAGTACACCAAGCTTCTGGCGGAATCACGCGAACAAGCACTGGACCGTATGACCGACGATGCCGCGTCCCTTGGGGCCAACGCCATCGTCTCCGTCCGCTTCTCGACCTCCATGATCATGGGAGCCGCGGCCGAGCTGCTCGCCTACGGCCCCGCGGTTGTGGTCGTTGACGAGGAGTCCGCCGGCACGACGGTTTGAGGCGCAGCTTCGCTAGAGTCCCAGCAGATTCGGGACGATCTTTTCCAGTCCCTGATCAGTCGCCCAGAGGTCCAGTTCTGGCGTGGCGAGATCGTCGACCAGCGGCTCCGCGACGCCGAGCACCCGAAGATCGATTGACTTGAGATAGCACCGACAGGTCTGGCACGCCTCGATCCGCACGTGCGGTTGCCCCTCATCGACATGGAACTCGAGGCCCTTGTCTCCAGACACGCCGCACGCGGGGCAGACGGCTCGCGGAAAGGTCCAGGCCTCGGCGCACAACGCGCAGTGCAGTCGACGGACGCCCCGGGTGTGGGGCGTGTCTTCCAGTCGCGACACGAGTGGCGGCCATCCGCAGTGGGGGCACACCGACGTCGTCGCCGCCGTGCCAGCTGACACCCGCGCCGCGAGATCTTCAGCGATCGGCGAGAGGAACGCGCGAGGCAGGAACGCGAGCGGCGCAGGCTCGCAGTCGAATTCCTCGGCGTGGGTCGCGAGATCGTCCCCCGTGAGCATCGACAGCAGGAGGTCGGCCCGCCTCTGGGCATGAGCGTGGGTGAGGGCACCCGCCGCGTCGGCCACCGGGGTCGGGGCGCTATCCGGCATGTTCCGACAGAACACCGCGAACGGCACAGACAGCACCTCAACTGGGAGCCGCTCGAGCTGAAGCCGGGGCGAGGCCCCATCGGCGGGCCTTTCAACGGCGGTCGACCACGCGGACACATCGATCGTGGTACAGACCGCTGTTTGCAGCTCTAGCACCGCCAGGTAGAACTGGAGCAGCGGCGCGGTGTGGGGTCGGTCGGCGATGAGTGTGCGGGCCCGCCGAGCGCGAAGAGCCCACCGTGGATGGATCGTCGAACGCTGGCGCCGCCCGAGCGTCACCGATCGACCCGATCGCCGGTCCAGCGGGGGTGGTGCAATTTCGCCCAGGCCGGTGTCACCGTGCCTTCGATCATGCTGCGCGCGGTACCGGGATAGGCCACGGTCCCCAGATAGACATGGACGATGAGAAAGAGACCGCCGCCCAGTGTTGAGGCGTAGTGCAACAACCGTGCGGTGTTGAGCCAGGTAGCCCCGAAAGACTCCGGGAACCACAGCAGCCCACCCGTGACCATGAAGAGGATGGCGAGCACGCTCTGCACCCAGAAGAACAGTTTCTGGCCCGCGTTATATTTTCCGGCCGGAGGCACGTTGTCGCGGTCGTGTGTCGCGTAGTGCTTGATGGCGCCGAGCCACGCCCGGTCCTGACGGTCCAGGAACATGTCACGGACCCAGAGACCAAACATGAACAGGATCCCCACGCCAAACAGCACGCCGATCTGGGGATGCAGCACGCGCGCGGCCGGGCCGCCACCAAGAAACATCGTCAGCCAGAACAGCGAGGGATAAGCAAACGCGAGGCCTGTGGCCAGGAGCGCAACAAAGGTGATCCCGACCACCCAGTGGACGATGCGTTCGACGAACGAGAACCGTTTAATCAGTGGGGTCACCATCAGACGCTCTCCTCCGGCCGTTCCGGGCCCACGGCGAGGAAGTGGACCAGGGCTGAGATCACGCCAAACCCGAGCAGATACGAGCCAACACGCTGGAGCACATTCAGCCCCCTGAGCTGCCCGGGGCTGGCGGTCGGGTGCGCCGGCAGTCGGTAGTCCTCGAGCCGGTCGCCGTGCGGGACGACATACATCATGTGGGTGCCGCCAACCCCACCAGGGTTATAGACCGCCGCGTGCTCATAGCCTCGCTCCCGCAGCCGATCGATCTTCTTGTCCGCAAGCGCAAGCATGTCTTCCTTGATGCCCCACTCGATCGCATTGGTCGGACAGGTCTTCACACAGGCCGGCTCGAGACCAGCCTCGACCCGATCGATGCACATGTTGCACTTGGCGACAGTCTTGGTCTCCTTGTCGTACCGTGGAATGTCGAATGGGCAGCCGGACACGCAGTACTGGCACCCAATGCAGTTGTCTTGATTGAAGTCGACGATGCCATTCTGGTACTGCACGATGGCGCCCGGCGCCGGGCAGGCAAACAGACACCCGGGCTCCTCGCAGTGGAGACAGGCGTCCTTCTTGATCATCCAGGTCAGATCGTCGCCGTCTCCGAGTTCGACTTCATTGAACCGCATCAACAGCCACGTGTTCGACGAGAGATCTTTGTGGCTCTGAAAACTGCCGAAGTTGGTGGTCTGCTCCACCTTCAGGTCGTTCCACTCCTTGCAGGCCACCTCGCAGCCCTTGCACCCGATGCACTTCGAAATGTCGACGAGCTTCGAATAGACCGGTCCGCCGGACCGAAGCGACGCGAGTGGGATCAGCGCGCTCGGGGAGGCGGAGATGCGCTTGATGGCTAGGGTGTCTGGCATGATGCCTGGTTCTAGGTAGTACGTGGCTCGGCCCGCTCGATGTTCACGAGAAACGCCTTGAACTCCGGGCACCGCGTGTTGGCGTCACCGATATACGGGGTCAGCAGATTGGCCATGGAGCCCTGGGTAATGCCAACAAACCCCCAGTGGACCGGGATGCCGACGGTCCACACGGTCTGCCCGTTGACCAGGAGCGGTTTGATCCGTTTCGTGACGATGGCGACACCCTCCACCTCGCCGCGCTTGGACCAGACCCGGGCCCGACCGCCATTTTCGATCCCCTTTAGAGCCGCCAACCCCTCCGGCACCTCGACAAAGAAATCCGGCATCGCCTCCACCAACAGGGGAACGTTGCGGGTCACAAAGTGCTCGTGCTCAACCACCCGATAGATGGTGCACGCGTAGGGGAAGTCGTCGCCCTCCGCCGCCAGCGTCTCCCGAACACCGTCATACCAGTTGAGAATCGGGTTCACCGCCACCGACTCGTGCAAGGCGTTGGTCGTCGGGCTCTCCACCGGCTCGTAGTGTTCGGAGAAGGGGCCGTCGACCAGGTGATTGCTGAACAATCTGGCAACCCCCTCCTCGGTCATGATGAACGCGCCCGGGCCGCCCGGCGGCGTGGTGGCACCGTAGTCAGCCACATCACCGATCCATCGCGACCCATTCCAGGCAATCCCCGGTCGCGTCGAGTCCCACGGGCGCCCCTCGGCGTCAGCCGAGGCCCGGGTGTAGAGCACGCGGCGGTTGAGCGGCCAGCTGAAGGCCCAATCGTGATGCATACCGAGCCCGGTCGGGTCATCGGTGCCACGTCGTGCCATCATGTTGCCGGCCTCGGTGTAGCTGCCGGTATAGATCCAGTTCCCCGCACTGGTCCCGCCATCGTCACGCAGCTCGCCAAACGATGACAGCAGTCGCCCGGTGGCCCGGTCGTATCCGTTAATCTCCTTCGCGAGTTCCGTCAACGTCGGCTCCCGCGGATTGAGATAGTCCCACGTCAGGTTCTGGATCGGCTCGTTGTAGACCGCATCCTCCCCGTCCTGCAGGTACAGCTCCTTCACCCGCCAGAACAGCTCCGAGAGCACGTAGGTATCGGACCGCACGCCGTCAGGCGCATCAATCGCCTTCTCCTTCCACTGGACCCAGCGGCCACTGTTGGTGAACGAGCCATCGCGCTCGATCCAGTGGGTGGTCGGCATGTACATCACCTCGGTCTGCACCTCGGCGGGGTTCATCCCGGGGACCCGCCAGAACTCGGCGCTGTCCAGCAGGAACGGGTCGATGACCACCTTCCACTTCAGCTTCGACATGGACTCGAGCAGTCGCGGCACGTCGGGTCCAGCCAGCAACGAGTTGAACCCGAGGGAGATAAAGCCTTCGATGTCGCCCTGACGCACCTTGTCCCAGATGGATAGCCAGGTCGCATCGCCATCCTGCTTCGCCAGGTACTGGTACCCAAATTCATTGGCCGCAGTCGCGTGGTCGCCGAACCAGGCCTTCATCTGCGACACGAAGAACTTTGGAGAGTTGCCCCCGTAGTTCACCGTGTCGGCCACCAGCGGGGTCGGCGTCGACGCATCGAGATATTCGCGGAGCGTGGTCTGCGCGGGCGTCGGAACTTTCATATAGCCGGGCAGCATTTCGGCCACGATAGCGTGGTCCGTGGCCCCCTGTACGTTGGCATGCCCGCGCAGTGCATTGACTCCGCCTCCGGGGCGCCCGATGTTGCCGAGCAACAGCTGGATGATGGCTGCCGTGCGGATGATCTGGCTGCCGACCGTATGCATGGTCCAACCGACCGCGTACATGATGGTCCCGACGCGATCGGCTCGACCGGTCGAGCAGATGATGTCCGCCATTTCGAGGAACTTCTCCTCGGTGCATCCGGCAATCCGCGCCACCATCGCTGGCGTGTAGCGTTCGTAGTGCGTCTTCAGGAGCTGAAACGCGCACTGGGGGTCTTGGAGCGTCATGTCGCGTCGGACAAATCCGGCCGCGTCACGCTGGTAACTCCACGATGTCTTGTCATACGCGCTGGCCGCCTCATCGAAGCCCGAGAACAGACCGTCCTCAAACCCGAAGTCGCCACTGACGAGGAACGACGCGTTGGTATGCTCCCGCACATAGTCGGCGTGGTAGAGATCGTTGGCCAGCATGTGCCGGATCAGCCCGCCAAGCACCGCGATGTCAGACCCGGGGCGGATCTGCATGTGCTTGTCGGCCACGGCTGACGTGCGTGTGAAGCGCGGATCAATCGTGACCAGCGTCGCGTTGTTCTCGTCGCGAGCCTCGAGCGCCCACTTGAAACCGCATGGATGATTCTCGGCCGGGTTCGCTCCCATCACCAGCACGACATCCGCGTTCTTGATGTCTTTCCAGTGATTGGTCATCGCGCCCCGACCGAACGTGGCAGCCAGACTGGCCACCGTGGGGCTGTGTCAAACACGGGCTTGATGGTCTATGTAGGTGAGCCCCATCGCGCGCATCGTCTTTGTGATCAGATACGCGTCCTCGTTCGCCACCGTGGCGCTGCCGACCCACGCAATGCCGTTGGTCCGGTTGACCGTGCGACCCTGGGCGTCCCGCTCCATGAACGTGTTGTCGCGCGACTCCTTGAACTTGCGCGCGAACCAGTCCATGGCGAAGTCCCAATCGACTTCCTGCCACTCGTTGGCACCCGCCGCCCGATACATCGGACTCTTGCGCAGACGCGGGCTGATCGCGAGCTGCATCTGCGATGCACCTTTGGGGCACAGCGTCCCGCCATTGATCGGGTTGTCGGGGTCTCCCTCGACATGGATGACCGTGCTGGTGGTGTTCAACCCCCCACTGCCGTGGGTATAGGCGATGGTCCCGCATCCGACGGCGCAATACGGGCAGACCGTCTTGTACTCGCGGGCGTTGCGAATCTTGAGCTGCCGAACGGCCGCGTGGACCGGGGCCAGATCGAATCCAAGGGCGCTGAGGCCGACCGCGCCACCCACGGAGGCCTTGAGAAAGGTTCGTCGCGAGATAGCCATTCCGCGGGTACAGTAGCACAAGGACGCGGCGGAGACCGCCCCCTCGAGGACCATGTGGATGGCACGGAAAAGACGGCCGAACCGCGGTGCTGACGACTGCTAGATCCCATCCATGGCCACCAGTTCATTCACGCAGTCTCATCCCGGCGTCCGTCACGTACCAGTGCGGAAGCGGGACGGCACGCTCGTGAGCGACGCGGTCGCGGTCGAGGCGCCGCTCGAGATTCGAGTCAATGGGCGCGCGCTGGTCATTACGATGCGAACACCGGGGCATGACGAAGAGCTGGCGGCCGGATTTCTGTTCGCGGAGGGCGTCGTCACTCACGCCGACCAGATCGTGTCGATCCGGACCGAGCCAGCGTCGGCCCCGGTGGCCCCCACAGCCCTGGCTGAAGGCAAGGTCGGAGCGGGCGATCGCGTCATGGTCGACCTCCGAAACTCGGCGGACCCCGCCGTGATCGAGCGGGCACAGCGCGATTTTCGAGCCACGGCCGCGTGCGGCGTCTGTGGGAAGGAACGTCTCGAGGATCTCGAGCAGTCGCTACCCGGCATCACGGCCGTCGAGGTCGCACCCGACCTGTTGGCCACGCTCCCGGACCGCATGCGACCACAACAGACGCTCTTCGACGCCACGGGGGGGATTCACGCCGCCGGGCTTTTTACATTGGATGGCGACTTGCTCGCGGTGCGGGAAGATATCGGACGCCACAACGCGGTGGACAAGGTGATCGGGCGCGCGGTCCTGGACGGCGCCACCTCGCTCCGTGCCCATATTCTCGTGGTCAGCGGCCGAGCCGGGTTCGAGTTGGTACAGAAAGCGTTGAAGGCTGCCATCCCGGTGATGGTGTCAGTGGGGGCAGCATCGAGCCTGGCGGTCGAGATGGCATCAGCCGCCGGCATGACGCTCTGCTCGTTCGTCGGCCCTGGCAGGGGCAACCTCCACCAATAGTTGTCCTCTGGCGTGCTATTCTGCGGCCATCTCATGGCCGGTATCAACCGCGGCTGGGCTGTTCGACTTGGCCTCGTGGCGTGCATCGTGGCGCTTGCGGTGTTCAACTGGACGATCCGGCGCGAGCCGCGCGAGCGGTCCGACGCGTTGACCACCGCCACTGCGGCCGGGACAGCCGAGCCGATGCTCGTCAACCAGGCATGGCATATCCGCAACATGGCAACGGCCCACGGGGCCTTCGTGATTGAAGTAGAGGCCGACGATCCATCGCAGGCGGCGACCATCGCTCGCGCGTTGGTTGAACCGATCAAGGACGACTACGACGAGATACTGGTCTACGTGAACCAACGGGGCGCAGACTCTGACCTGCCTGAGCGAAGGCTGCAGTGGACGCCGCGGGATGGGTACGTAGAAATCGCGTACGACCAGACGTCCCCGTAGCCTGCAACGAATGACGAACCCGCCCGACGTCGACCAGCTCGCAGGTGAACTGAACGCCTGGCGAGCCGATGGGCCTGGCGGTCCCTCTCGACTGGAAGAGTGGCTGAGGACGATGAGCCTCCGGGGCGCCAGCGACCTGCTGCTGGTGGCCGGTTTGCCACCCTCCATCCGTGTGGACGGCGCCATCACGCGATTGCCTGAGGCCCCCCTGGACGGGGCAGAGATTGAGTCGGCCGTACTGGGCAGCTTGCCCGTCCGTGCGGCGCGCGGATATCAGCAGGGCGAACCGGCCGACGCCTCGCTGGTGGTCGCCGGTCTCGGTCGATTTCGCATCAACCTGCACCGCGAGCGCGGACGTGC
>SXOW01000340.1 GCA_005778315.1 Acidobacteriota bacterium | reverse complement strand
GATGACCGCGACCTTCATGGAGGTACTCTACACCACGGTCGTCAACGTGTCGCTGCCGCAGATCGGCGGCACCCTCTCCGCCACCATCGACGAAGCCACGTTGGTGTTGACCTCCTACCTGGTCGCCAACGCAATCATCTTGCCGATGACCGGATGGATCTCGAATTTCTTCGGTCGGCGGCGTTTTCTGCTCGTGGCCGTGACCGGTTTCACCGCGGCGTCATTTTGCTGCGGGCTCGCGCCCAATCTCGAAACGTTGGTCTTCTTTCGCGTCATCCAGGGGCTGACCGGTGGTGCCATGCAGCCGATTTCCCAAGCGGTCATGCTCGAGTCGTTTCCGCCGGAAGGCCGCGGGAAGGCCATGGGATTCTGGGGGCTCGGCATCATCGTCGCCCCCATTCTTGGCCCGGTGTTCGGTGGGTGGTTGACCGACACCTATAGCTGGCGCTGGGTGTTCTATATCAATGGCCCCGTCGGCGTCGTGTCGTTTCTCATGATCCGTCAGTTTGTGTTCGACCCACCGTATATCAAGCGCACCACCGGAGGTGTCGATTACTGGGGCATTGGGATGCTCGCGGTTGGGATCGGCGCGCTCCAATACCTGCTCGACACAGGCCAACAGGAAGACTGGTTCGAGTCCACGCTGATCGTCGGCCTGGCCGTAGTCGCGGTTGTGCTGCTGGTCGTCTTTGTGATTTGGGAGTTATCGGTGACCAACCCGATCGTCGATCTCCGTGTCTTCAAGGTGCGGGAGTACACCGCCGGCGTGTTTTTGATGATGGTGCTCGGCTTCGTGCTGTACGGCAGCCTGGTCCTGTTGCCAATCATGTTGCAGACGTTGTTCGGCTACCCGGCCATGCAGGCGGGTTTTGCTACAGCCCCACGCGGACTGGGGGCTCTTATCTCCATGCCTCTTGTCGGACTGTTCGTGGCACGCGTCGATCCCCGGAAATTGATCGGGTCGGGCCTGGTCATTGGTGGCGTGTCGCTGTTCTTGCTCGGAGAACTGAATACCAACGCCGGCTATTGGGACATCTTCTGGCCCCAGTTCATTCAGGGGACCAGTCTTGGTCTCATCTTCGTGCCCCTGTCGACGATCACGATGGACGCGATCCCTGTCGACAAGATGGGAAATGCCACCAGCCTCTTTAGCCTGACGCGGAACGTGGGGGCGAGCATCGGGATTGCCGTGACCGGCACATGGCTGACTCGGCAGCAACAAGTGCAGGTGAGCCTGCTCGGGTCGAACGTTGACCCCTACAACGAGATCTCCCGGGCAACCCTCGACACCGCACAGGCGGCATTCATCGCCGGTGGATCGGACCCGACCACGGCTATGCAGCTCGCGTACGGCGCCGTGTCTGGCATGGTCGGGCAACAGGCGGCGATGCTGTCGTTCGTGGAGATCTTCCGCACGCTTGGATGGATGTTTGTCCTCATGCTTCCGCTGCTCTTGGTCACCAGGCGCCCACGTCACCAACGGTAGTCAGGGCGGCGCACCTTCGACCTGGAGGGCGAGCGGACCCCGGCGCCAGGGTTCATTGGCTCGGCCGTCCGGCGACGTCCGTTCTCTTGCGTCGGGTCCCATCGGGTGCGAAGTTGCGCGGTCTTTGTTTAGCGGGTTCGCGGCGTAGTGCTGGTCGCTCGAAGATGTCTCCCTTGTACTTGATCTCGGGTTCTGGCATAACAGCGGCGTGCCCGCTGAGCGCCCGTCGCCCGACAGCCTGAACCGCGATGAGTTGTTGCAGGAGAACGCGCGGCGGCGCGAGCAGTTGGAGCGGGCCGAACGGGCGCAGCGAGTTGGTGCGGGAGCGGGATCGGCTGCAGCGCCAACGCGATCGGCTCAAGGGCCAACTCGATGCCGCGCGGCGCGCCGGCTTCCGGCAGGCGGCGCCGTTTGCGAAAGCCCGTCGGCAGGGCACGGGCCGCCCGCCCGGGCGTCGGGCCGGTCGGACGTATGGGCGCCCACCGCCCGCGGCCCCTGCACATCGACGAGCAGTACGAGGCGCCCGTGCCGCCGGCGTGCCCGGACTGTGGTGGCGCGGTGACGGCGACGCACACGGCCACCCAGGTGCAGGAAGAGCTGCCGGTGGTCCGTCCGGTCGTGCGCGCCTTTCGTGTGCATGTCGGCGCGTGTCGCGCGTGCGGGCGCCGGCCCGCATTCATTAGGTGAAACTGGAGCCGGCGAGCGGACGCGAAGCGCTGACCTGCTGATTGCGAACTAGGTGTGCTGCAGGACCGGGTCAGGTGGCGTGGTGCCCAGTCGGCGGCGGAATTCGCCGATGAGCAACCAACAGCTGAACCCGGCCTGAACGGCCACGCTGGCGGCCGTACCATAAGTGCAGCAACTCGAAGCCGGTGTAGTTTGCCAACCACACCGCGGGCACCCCGAACAGAATCAGACGGATGGCACCAGCGGTGAGCGCGGGCATCGTGTTGCCCAGGGCCTGGAACATGCCCGAGTTCGTGAAAATGACGCCGGTCGCCAGAAAATTCCAGGAAATGGTCTTCAGGAACCCCGCGCCCTCTGCGATGACGGCCGGGTCATCAGTGAACCCCGCGATCAGGAGACTTGGACGCCACTGGCAGAAGAGAACCAGCAGCACCATGACGGCGGCTTGGGCGGCTACCGATGTCCAGTAGGTCGCACGGACGCGATCCGAGCGCCCGGCGCCCATGTTCTGGCCCGCGAGCGGTGCGGTGGCGAACGCGATGGCCATGGCAGGCAGGAAGAGCGCTTGCATGACGCGCGACCCGATGCCAAACCCAGCTTGCGCGGTTGGACCGAAGCCGCGGATCGCCAATAGGTGACCGCGATGTACACGAACAGCAGCGCGAACTCGCCGCCCGGTGGGAGGCCGACGACCAGAATACCACCGCGACCGAAATCGACGTCGACAGCCCTGCCCCCATCAGTCCGAGCGGACGCCCTGTAAGCCAGCCGAAAATCATGATCGGGGCCAAGACGGCGTTGAGTGCCACCGAGAGGATTTGGACGACGATGGTCGGGGTCACGCCACCGGTGCCGCGCAGGGCCGAGCCCATCGAGATCAGCGTGAACTGCAGCGCGAGGCCGGGCGTCTTGGCGGTCCTTGCGCCCACTGGCCTGCGCGATGAGGGCCATCGTCCCGACGCCCATGATC
>SXOW01000339.1 GCA_005778315.1 Acidobacteriota bacterium | reverse complement strand
CGCAGGCGCGCGGGCTGGAGTTTGCGGCGACCGGTCGGACCCCTCAGGGGTTTGAGGCGCGGGCCACCTACACCTGGCTGCACACCGAAATTCTGGCGCTGGACTCCACGGGGTCTGAGGCCCCCGGCGGCTTCTCAGTGGGCGACGCGTTGCTGCGACGTCCCCGCCATCAAGGATCGGTCGAACTCTCGTTCACGCAACCGGTCTTCTCGCTCTTCACCTCCATCGGGACCCGGAGCGCGACGCGCGACATCGACCCGTCTTTCGGGTCGTTTGGCGGATTCTTCGACAACGCCGGATACGCGGTGGTCAATCTCGGTGGCAGCCTGCGCGCCTGGACCGGCGTGGAGTTCACCGCCCGCGTCCAGAACCTGCTCGACCGCGGCTATGAGGAAGCATTCGGGTTCCCCACCCTGGGTCGTAGCGTGATGGCCGGCATCAGGGTGCGCTAACGGTTAAGGTTGGATCACCGCACACGCGATCGCGCTCCGGCTACCTGCAGCCGGTCGAACTGGCAGGCGGCTGTAGCAACCACGCACCTCGCATCAGAATCAGACCGCGGACGCCTGGGTAATCCCGGTCGCTGTCGGCAGCGTGATACGGAACGCACTGCCGCTTCCGTTGACTTGGTCGTAGCTCAGCTGTCCGTGGTTGGCTTCTACCGCCCAGCGGGCGATCGACAGACCCAGACCACTGCCACCCGGCGCGCTGTCGCGGCCACGATACAACCGATCGAACAGGCGGGCCTGATCCTCGTCCGGGATGCCCGGGCCGGTGTCGCGGACTTCCAGGACGGCGTGCGCGGACGACTCGGACACCCGGACGCGAATCTGTCCGCCGACCGGGGTGTAGCGGATGGCATTGTCGACCAGATTGATCACCGCATGACGCAGCGTGATGCGATCGCCCCGACAGCGGGGATACCCGACGTGCTCCACCAGCATCGACTGCTGCTTCTCTTCGGCCAGGACGTCGAGGTGGGTCACGACCTCGTCGGCCAGCGCCCCGAGGTCGATCGGCTCGAGCGCCAAGGACTGGTCGCCGGGATCGGCCCGCGACACCATCAACAATCGGTCGACGAGACGCGTCAGCCGATCCGCCTCTTCAAGCATGCTTTCGATCACGCGCCGATACGACGCCGCCTCCCGCGGCTCGCGGAGTTCCACCTCGCCGACGCTCCGGATGGCGGTCAACGGGGTGCGCAGCTCATGTGAGACGTTCCCGGTGAATCGCCGCATCTGCTGGAACGATGACTCGAGCCGGGCGAGCGTGTCGTTGAACACGGACGCCAGGCGGCCCAGCTCGTCGTGCGGGTTGTCGATGGGGAGTCGTTCGCTCAAGCGATGCGCCGTGATGTCCCGCGCCCGCTCGGCCATGCGATGCAACGGCGCCAGCGCGCCACGAGCCAGCAGATACCCGCCCACCCCGGCCACCGCCACGGTGAGCGGAAGCCCCAGCAGGAACACGAGCGCCAGTTGGCGGACTTCGAGGCGCATGACGGCCTCGGAGCGACCGACCTGCAGCACCACCGGTCGGCCTCCCACGGTGGCCGGACCGGCCAGCAACCGGAATGGCGCCGGGCGCGCGGGTACCGACACGATCTGTCCGTCCGCGCCCGTGACGAGCGCGGAACTTTGTGGGACCGGCAGGCGCCGGGCCACTTCTGTCTGGTAGATGGCCTGGCCGGCCGGGGTCCACACCTGCAGCCACGGACTGTCCGCGCTCCAGGGGTCGCCTTCGAACCAGGACAACGACCCGTCTGGCCCTTGCTGGGCCATCTCCGCCGCCCACCGGAAGTCGCTGCGCAAGCGTGCATCGAGCGCTCGCGACAGGTTGCGGTTGACGAGAAACAGCACGACCCCTGCGTAGAGCGCCAGCACGAGCACGACCACTGACACATGCCAGACGGTCAACCGAGCCCGGAGCGTACGGGGCGGCCTCAACCAGCTCATTCCGTGTCCTCTCGAAGGACGAATCCAACCCCGCGAATCGTCTGGATCAATCGGACCTGGCCCGGAAGATCGATCTTGCGTCTGAGCCTGGAGATGTGCACATCGATCACATTGTCCAACGTGGTGCTCCGGGCCGTCTCCCGCCACACTTCCCGAGCCAGCGTATCGCGAGACACGACCTGCCTCAGGTGGCGCGCCAGGTAGTGCAGCAGGTCAAACTCTTTGGCGGTCACTTCAATGAGCCGACCGGCCCGTGTGACCTGACGGCTCGCCCGGTCGAGCTCCAAGGTATCGAGCCCAAGACGATCGACATCGGTGACGCGCCCGCGACGGCCGATGGCACGCAACCGGGCGAGGAGCTCGGCGACCGCGAAGGGCTTGATGAGGTAGTCGTCGGCACCGGCGTCGAGCCCAACGATCCGATCATCCAGGGTGTCTCGCGCGGTCAGCACAATGACGGGGGTCGCGATGCCGCGACGCCGCAGATCGGAGAGCACGTCGAGCCCGTCACGACCTGGGAGCGTCAGGTCGAGCAGGATCGCATCAAACGTGTCGCCCGGAGCGGTAAGACGCGCGAGCGCCCCCTCGCCCGTGCCTTCGACGACCGCGATGTACCCCTCTCCCTCAAGACCTTTTCGGAGCGCGCCGGCCACTTTCTGTTCGTCTTCGACCACGAGCAGACGTCCGGCCGGCCGAGGGTCTGCGGCCGTCGAGGCGAGGAGTGCGGTCACATCGACAAGCTTATCGAAGATCCCACGGGGCGCGACCGGCGACGATCGGCTTTCAGACAAACTTCAGGCCGCGTGGCGCGTCGCGCGGTAGTATTCTGTTGGTGATGGTGCAGGAAGTCGGACGGTCGCGAACACGATGGCTGGGCATCCTGATGACGGCCGGTCTGTGTCTCCTCGCGACCCCACTCGTCGCCCACCACGCCGTCGGACAGCTCTACGACGAGGAACGCACGGTGGTTCTCGAGGGCGAGGTCGTGTCGTTCCGCTTCGGTGAGCCCCACACGATGGTCCAGCTGCGCGTGAGGGACGGGCAGGACGAGGTCCACACGTGGGCCCTCGAGTGGCGCGGCGCAAGCCAGCTACAGCAACACGGGTGGACCGACCGCGCGTTGAGCCCTGGCGACCCGGTGCGTATCTGCGGAAACCCCGGCCGCGATCCGGGCGCCTACCGGGTCTATCTCCTGAATCTCGAACACCGGCCCTCTGGTCGACCCACCACGACAGACGCCGGGGAGGGCCTGTGCGCGTTGACCCTGCGCGGCCCCAACGCCACGTCGACGGCATCTCGATGACGGCGGCCGGTCGCTGATGTCTCTGGGCAGCAGGCTTCGCGGGATGACGAGTCACCCCATGCGGGCCTACTACTGGCCTATGGCGGCCGGTGGAGTGCTGGCCGGAAGTGCATTCATGCCGTGGATTTCGGTCGGCGCCGAGCAGTTCGGGGGTGTCCCGGAACTGGCTGGAGTGTGGGTCTTGGGGTGCGCCATCCTGACCATCACGCTGGCCGGCCTCAGCATCCGGACCCGAAAAAACTCCCGGCACCCACTCTTGCTCGTGGGGCTGTGCGCGTTCGGCATCCTGTTCCTCGCGGAACAACTGATGCAGCGCTCAGCCGCCCAGCAGGGATGGTCGACGGCGCAGGCGCGCGCCATTGTCCAGGGTGGGCCAGTCCTGGCTACGGCCGAGCCCAATGCTGCGCCGGGCGCCTACGTGGGCCTGGGCGCCGCGACGGTCATCTCCTTGTTTGGCCTCACTGTGGTCTTCAAGCGTGCCCCGAGGGTGCACGCCGCCCCCACCGACGACGACGTCTAGCCCACGCGCGCGCCCGCACTATCGCTGCAGCGTCTTCAGGTAGTTCACCAGGTGCCAGATGTCTTCGTCCGTGATCCGATCCGCGTACGGCTGCATGTCGGCGGACACACCTTCTTTGATCACGGTGAAGATCTCGCCATCTGACGGCCCGTGAACCCAGCTGTCATCGGTGAAGTCGGGTACGTCACCCCCCGCGTGCGCGTTGTCACCGTCGCCCAGGCCGGTGTTGCCGTGACAGCTGCGACACATGAACACGTACCGCTGCCGACCGGTCGCGGTCGACTCTGCGGTCGCCTCCATCGGGTTCTCGAGCGCCTGCGCCTCCGCGTGGCGATGGGGCTCTGGGGGATGGCTCTGCAGCGCCAGCGGTGTGACGGCGGCGCCGCTGGCGACGGCGATCATCAGGGCCAGTAACCGAACGCTATGTTGGCGCATCTGCGGTGCTCCGTGTCGAAACCTGGGGACCGTGCGTCCCTATTCCTGTGGCGCGTCGAAATGCTTCCACATGTACTCGGGTTGATACGTCTGGAGATACAGGAAGAGTTCATGCGCCAGGTTGATGATGCGATTGGCGCCGTAATCGTGCTGATTCCGCGTGGCCACGAGCCCCACCGAGATCGCGCCGCGGGCCGCGACACACTCAACCCGCGCGCGGCGACGGTCGACTCGACGGTGCAGCGGCAGGCGCGGCGACGCCCGGCCCGCTACAAACGCGGTGACGTCCCCGGCAAGCGAAGAACGAGCCGCAATGTCGGGCAGGAGCCCGCGAAACAGGAACGTGCCGGTGTCAGGGGTGTACTCCAGCAGCATCGGCCGCGCGCCCAGCCAAGAAAACCGAAATCGGTGGCGCCCCGCGCGCGGGGTCTGCTCGCTGTATCCCCGAAACACACCCCGGTCCGCGTACGCCTGGAGGCGGTCGCGCACCGCAGCCAGTGATTGCGCGGCGGTCAGGCGCTGACGAGCGGGCCGCGCCGCGGCAGTGCGTCTGGTCACGTTCTCAACAGAAGAAGCCGGCACCGCGTGCCGGCTTCTTCTGTCCTGCGTCGTTTCGCGTCCGGCCGTCGTCTAGTGGTAGTACGACATCACGCCGGGCTCGACCTTGCCAAGGAATCCCGGTGCGTACTGGTCACGCAACCAGAATTCTTTCTTTGCTTGCACGTTGACCACCGATGGGCGGCTCTCGTCCAGCGCAACCTGGTACGCCCGCTCGAGGGCCGGTCGGAAGTCGCCGGGCTTCGTGACGTACTCGCCGTGCGCGCCCAGCGCTTCGCCAAGCTTGTCGTACCGCAGGTTCTCCTGAAACAGATGCACCGGCAGACCGACCTGGTTGCTGCGCTGCCCCTCCCAGGTGCCCCACGCGTTGTTGTTGTACACGATGACCACGGCCGGCATCCGATACTTGGAGAGCGTTTCCATCTCCATGCCGGTGTAGCCGAAGCCCGCGTCACCGGTAATCGCAATGACGGGGTGCCCCTTGTAGGCGGCCTGCGGACCGACACCCTGCTGCACGGCCGCTGTCACCCCGATGGTGTAGCCGACATCGGGCCCGATAGCCCCGTACTGGTAGGCGCCGTTCATGATCTGGCCCGGTCGGTACGCCCGCAGATACCGACGGGTGTAGCGCGCGATGCCGTAGCCGCCCTGCACGATGGTCGTGCGGTCACGCGGCAAGGTGCCGGCGTGGAGGAAGTCCGCCAGTTCCTTCCCGATGACGGATGGGTGGACCGCGTCGGTGTACCCGAGTCCCGTCTGGTAGAACTGCTCGTTCTCCGCCTCGAACGCCGCCCGTGCGGCGGCCACTTCTGCGACCCAGCTGTCGTGCCGCATCTGTGGGAGGGCGGCGGCGAGCGCCGCGAGGGCCGCCTTTTCGCAACTGACGATTCCCAGATCGATCGGCAGATTGCGGCCGATGTCCTGGGCATCCGGGTCGATGCGGATGTACTTGGTGTCTGGACCAAAGGCGAACTCGCCTTGCGTCGGCATGCAGTACTGCCCGACGAGCAACACCAGGTCAGCGCTGGCCAGGGCGCCGGGCGCCGTGCAGGCCGACAGCGGGTGGTCGGCCGGGAACTGCCCCTTGGTCGCCCCTGACTCCACGACCGGAATCTGCGCCCGCTCGGCCACCTGGCGCAGCTCATTCCAGGCGCGGCTGTGGAACACGCCGTTGCTGGAGACGATGATCGGACGCTCGGCTTCGCGCAACAACGCCACTGCCCGCTCGATAGCGCGCGGATCCGGATGCGGCTTGGTCTCGGTGCGGTACTTGGACTTGTCGTAGTAGTACTCGATCTCACTCGCATCCCGGAATCGGGCGTTGGCGATCTCGGCCGGGAAGTCCAGATGCACCGGCTTGGGCACACCGCTGCGTAGCTGCCGGAACGCATACCCGGCGTATTCATGGATACGCGCCGGCGTAATCAGGCGCTTCCCCCACTTCCGCAGACCCTCGGTGGTGGGCTGCTGATAGGCGTCCTGGATGCCTTGCTCCGTGTCCTCGGAAAAGATCGTCTTGTTGCTCGCCAACACGAGCACCGGCGACCGCGCCGCGTTGGCGGTCGCGATGCCACAGATCATGTCGGTGAAGCCAGGCCCCTCGGTCCCTGACGTGGCCGCGATTTCGCCAGTCACGCGGGTAAAGGCGTCCGCCGCGTGACAGAGGGACCCTTCGTGGCGACCGCCGTAGGTCGGGATCCCGGTATCGGAGATGGCATGCACCACGCTGTAGTTGCCGGGGCAGCAGAACAACGCCGCAACACCCTCTTCCTTACAGGCGCGCGCGAACACCTGCGCACCCGTCATGGGGAAATCCACCACTGGCAGGGGCGCGTTCTTCGCGGTCGTGAACTCGTCAGGGACGCGAATGGGCGCCGTGTCTTCCTCGGCCGCCACCAGCCCGACGCTCCTGGCGCCAACCGTCGCCGCGGCGGCGCCAGCGCCGAGGACCGCCTGTTTCATGAACCGGCGCCGAGAGTTCTCCTGCTTGGCACGTGACATGTGGTCGCTCCTCTTGAAATCAGAATCCGAAAGAATGGCATGCCGGCGAGGCGGAACGCAACTTGATCGGCGTCCGTCGTCGCCTCGGGACCGGCAGGTCCGGGCTCAGAGTCCGAACGACAGACCGCACCCGCACTCGGTCTTGGCGTGTGGGTTCCGCAGGATCAGATTCTGGCCGAGCATGTTCGGGTCACAGTCCAGCACGGTGCCGTCGAGATACTTGAAGCTCTTGGGGTCGACAAAGATCTTGGCCCCGGCCTCACTCTCGAAGACCTGGTCGTCGGCCGTCGGCGCCTGTTCCCACTTGAAGATGTAGCTCATCCCGGAGCACCCGCCAGCCTTGACGCCCACGCGAAGACCGCCCTCGGCAATCCCCTCATGGCTCATCGCACTCTGAATCCGCTTCGCTGCCGCCTGGGTGATCTCAATCATGTATGTGCTCAGTTTACCTCAAGGTCGAAATCGTCGCCCCAGCCCGGTGGGGGCTCATCGTCGTCCTCATCGATGTCGAACACCGACACGGGCGACCGCAACCGTGTCACCAGGCTCCGCAGGGTCTCAATGACGGTGTCAACCTCGGCGTCGGTATTGAACCGACCAAGACCAAATCGGAGTGAGGCGCGCGACGCTCGTTCCGACACGCCAAGCGCCTCGAGCACGTGTGATGGGTCGCGCCGGGTCGACGTGCAGGCGGCGCCGGAAGACACCGCCACGTCCACGAGGCCGAGCAACAGTTGTTCACCGTTGACCCCGTCGAACGTCACATTGAGGTTGTGTGGCAACCGTGCGGACATCGATCCATTGACCGCGATGCCAGTCAGCGCCCCCTGCAGCCCGTGCCAGAGGCGGTCACGAAGCCGGATCATCCGAGCCGCCTCGTCTGCCATCTCGGCCTGACACAGCTCGGCCGCTCGTCCGAATCCCACGATGGCTGGCACGTTCAGACTGCCCGACCGACGCCCTGCCTCGTGCCCGCCGCCATCCAGGAGCGGCGTCAGCGTCACGCCGCGTCGAACAAAAAGCGCACCGACCCCCTTGGGGCCATAGAGTTTGTGCGCCGTGAGGGACAACAGGTCGATCCCGTCGCGGGCGACGTCGATCGGCACCTTCCCGGCGGCTTGGGCGGCGTCGGTGTGGAACAGGGCGTCGCCGGCCCTGGCGATCTGGGACAGCTCGGCCACCGGCTGTAGGACCCCGATTTCATTGTTCGCCGACATCACGCTGACCAGCACGGTCCCCGGTCTGAGCGCGGCGGTGAGGGTGGTCGGGTCGAGCAACCCGTCTTCCCGCACCGGCAGGTAGGACACGGTCGCCCCCTGCTGCGCCAACCGCGTGCACGGGTCCAGAATCGCGCGGTGCTCGGTGCAAACCGTGACCAGGTGGTTACCTTTCTCGCGCGACGCGTCCATCACGCCCTTCAGCGCGAGGTTGTTCGACTCGGTGGCGCCGCTCGTAAACACCACGTCGCGAGCGGTGGCGCCGATCAGGGCTGCCACGGCCGACCGTGCTGCCGTGACGGCGTCTCGTGCGGCCCACCCGAACTGATGATGGCGGCTTGCCGCGTTGCCGTAGTGCTCACCAAAGAACGGGACCATCGCGGCCACAACCCGCGGGTCGACTCTCGTCGTCGCGTGGCCGTCCATGTAGATGGGAGGCATGTTCCTTAAGGTTAGACGGGGCTGCGCCCGGTCTTGGTACGACGTGGCACAGGGGTCGTTGGCAGCATGGCTTGGCCGGGCGCGGCCCGACGACGCCGGCCCTACGAGTGGGGCAGGTGTCCCGGCAGGGCCATCGTGTCGGGCGCCGACGCACGGCGAGACAACGAGATGGGCAACAGTGGTGGCTCGTCGGCGGCGAGGGCCCGCAGACTGTAGGAGTTCAGGGCCTTGACGATCTGGTCCTTAATCCGCCACAGCGGATCGCGGATGTTGCAGGTGGCAAACTGGTCGCACTCGTCGTCCACGGTGGTGCACGCGGTGACCGTCACGGGGCCATCGATCGCCTCGATCACGTGCGCGACCGAAATCCGCTCCGGCGCACGCGCCAGATGATAGCCCCCACGGGTTCCGTGGTGCGACGCCAACAGGTTCTGGCGCACCAGCCGCTGCAGCACTTTGGCCATCAGCTCGACCGGGATGCCGTAGCGTTCGGCGATCTCCCGCGCGCTCGCCGCCTCGGAGACCGGGCGTGAGGCCAAGTCCTTGAGCGCCATCAGCGCGTATTCCGCTTTCTTCGAGAGTCGCAGCATCGGGATACCGGTGCGTTCATTGTAATCGGACTGCCGACGCTGTGCCGTCAGTATCTCGGAAGCGTCGGGTCCACGCGGTCGATCCAGGCCAGGATCCCCCCTCGAAGATTACGCGCCTGGCTATACCCACGGTCGCGCAACAGCGCCACCGCCTTCGCGCTGCGAGCGCCCGACTTGCAGTGGACGACCACGTCGTCGTGCCCATCCAATTCCGCCAGTCGAGCCGGAAGCTCGCCCAGCGGAATCAACACGGAGCCGGGGATACGGCAGATCTCGAACTCCCGCTGTTCCCGCACATCGACCACCAAGAACGCCTCCTGACCATCGAGCCTGTCCTTGAGTTGTTCGACCGTCACATCACCGGATTCCGCGGTGACTGGCGCCGCGGGTGCGGCCGGGGTGATGCCACAGAACTGGTCGTAGTCAATCGGCGCGGTGATGGTTGGGTGGTCGCCACACACGGGGCACTCGGGGTCCCGTCGGACCTTGAGCTCACGGAAACGCATCTTGAGCGCATCAAACAACAGGAACCGCCCGACCAGCGATTCACCCGCTCCGAGAATCAACTTGATCGCTTCGGTCGCCTGCAGCGTCCCGACCACGCCCGGCAAGATGCCGAGGACGCCACCCTCGGCACAGCTCGGCACGAGACCAGGTGGCGGGGGCTCGGGAAACATGCACCGATAACACGGGCCATTTTCGGCGGCGAACACGGCGACTTGCCCCTCGAACCGAGAGATGCTGCCGTAGACATTCGGCTTCCCGGTCAGCACGCAGGCGTCGTTGACCAGATATCGCGTCGGAAAGTTATCGGTGCCATCGACCACCATGTCGTAGTCGGTGAACAGCGGGATGGCATTGGCTGACGAGAGTGCCATCTCGTGCTTCACGACCTGGACCTCGGGGTTGAGCGCGTTCATCCGCGCCGTGGCCGACTCGAGTTTCGGCCGCCCGACATCAGGCGTCCCGTGGATGATCTGCCGCTGCAGGTTGCTGTAGTCAACCGTGTCGAAGTCCACGACTCCGATGGTGCCGACGCCGGCCGCGGTGAGATACAGCGCCACCGGAGAGCCCAAGCCGCCCGCCCCGATGCACAGCACCCGCGCCGCCTTCAACTTGAGCTGCCCTGCCATGCCCACCTCGGGCATGATCAGGTGACGGCTGTATCGAGCGACTTCCGCGTTGGTCAGAGCGGTGGTCACGACCGTGCTCCACCAGCCACCGAGGGAATGATGCTGACGGTGTCGTCGGCGGTCACCGGTGTCTGATCCTTCTCCAGGTACCGTATGTCGTCATCGTTCAGGTAGATGTTGACGAAGTTCCTGCGCGTCCCGTCCTCCGCGTAGAGATGCTTGCGGAGATCGGCGTATCGCGTGGTCAAGTCTGCGAGCAGCTCACCGACGGTACCGCCCTCGGCTTCTACCTCATCGAGCTGATCGGTATAGCCGCGAAGCGGCGTCGGAATCAAGATCTTGGTCGCCATGCTGTTGGTCTTCCTTCCTCGACGGGGCGAGGCCCCGACCCCACGCGGCTGGCCGCTACTCCGCGTCTTGCGCTACCACCACCGGCTCCTCGTCGAAGGCCGATCGGTCTTCGCGGAGGCGCCAGGAGGTGAGGGCGCCGGGCGTGGCGCGGTCCACCGCCAGAATGACATACGCAAACGTCGGCCACGCGTGCTCAAGGTCGTACCGCGATGGCCGGGCCGGGCTATCGGGGTGCGAGTGATAGAACCCCAGCAGCTCCGCTTCGAGCGCCGTCGCGCGCCGTTCCGCCGCGAGGTAATCAACCGGCCGGACCAGGAACCGTCGACGTGGCCCCTCGTCGGTGCTGTTGGGCAACGCCAGCGCTTCGGTCACGACGTGGTCACGGCCGATCAACGCGCCGCAGCACTCGTGGGGATACGCCTCCTGCCCGTGCCGCCGGATGCGGACGCCGGCGGCGGCCTGAATCACCAGTGTCGGGCGCCCCATCACTTCGAATCAGTGACGAAGCCTCTGTCACGCCAGGCGAGCGTGCCGCCATCGACGCTGCGAACGTTGCGATACCCGAGCGACTTGAGGAACAGCACCCCCGACAGCGAGGCATTCCCGCGCTGGCAGATACTGAGAATCGGTGCGTCGAGATCACTCGGCAAGATCTTGACCGCCTCCGTGTCGTCACCCAGTTCGCTCAGCGGAATGTTGTAGGCGCCGGGTACGTGTGCCTCGTCATACTGCTCGGCCGGGCGCACATCCAAAACGAACGGTTTGTCGCGCTGCCACCGCGTGTGCGCCTCATCGACGCCCACCGTCAGCTCCGGGTTCCCACGTACGTTCTCTCGCATGCGATCGAGCAACGGACTGGCCGCGGTGGCCGTGGACGCCCCGGGTGCCACCATGCCGGGCAGATGTTTCACGAAGGAGGACGCGTATTTGAACGCGTTGTCGGGAAAAATGACGACCACCACATTGCCCGGCTCGTCTGGAACCGCTTCGAAGATGCCCGCCAGCGCCATGGCTGAACTCGGACCGGCCGTGATGCTCTCTTCCCGATTGATCCGCAAGCAGAGACCATACGCGGTCTCGTCGCTCACCTCGACGAGCTTGTCATAGCCCTCGGGACGAAACAGCTGCGTCTGTTGCAGCTGCCGCAGGCTGCGCACACCGGGAATGTCGTGTCCGTCTTGTGGATGGATACCAAGCACCTGAATCTCGGGCCGCTGGTCTTTGAGGAACCGACCGGTGCCGGTGATCGTTCCGCAGGTGCCGAGTCCGGCCGCGAAGTGCGTGACCTTGCCCTCGGTCTGGCGCCAAATCTCCGGACCGGTTGTCTTGTAGTGGGCGTCGGGATTGGCCTCGTTCACATACTGATTCAGCATGTGAAAATCGGGGCGTGCACCAAGTTCCATCGCTCTCGCGATCGCCCCCTCGGGGGCGCCAGGGGCCGGGCACAGGGTGTCCTGCAGCTCGATGACATCGGCCCCAAAGAAGCGCAGCATCGTCCGTTTCTCGAGGGGAATCTGGCTCGAGAGCGGCGTGGTCAGCGAATACCCTCTGGCGTTGGCCATCATGGCGAGGGCCATGCCGGTATTCCCGGAGGTGGGTTCGACCAGCTTCTGGTTCGGTCCGACGATGTGCCGCGCCTCCGCGTCTTCCAGCAGATTGGCCGCGACGCGGTCTTTAACGGCGCCAAACGGGTTGTACCACTCGAGTTTGGCGTAGACCTCCGTATGCTGAAATGGCGTCACCCGATTCAGGCGGACCAGTGGGGTCGGGTTCTCAACATCGCACCGGAGTCCAAGAATCGAGTCGTAGACGCGTCGCGCGTGATCGGTCATTGCGTGGTCACCGCCCCATGGATGTGGGTCAGACGCCGGTGGTCGCGATAGTACCCTGGCACCGGCCGACCGATGGATGCCGGTCTCGATACCACACGGGACTTTCACCGCGAGCAGCCAGAACCGTATATTTTATGCTGCCGTCGGGCCGGCTTCAAGACGACGGCCGGGGGGCACCCGTATCGTGCCACCGGTTACACTGTGAGACGCGTCACCGTCACAGGCAGATCCCGTCACTACCGTCACGCCCTCGCCACCTAGGTACAGCCAGCACGTGGACACGATTTCGATCCTCGCCGGAGTGGCGCTTGGACTGGTGGCCGGCGGCCTCGTCGGCTGGGGGCTCGGCCGTCTTGACGAAGGCGGCGCGCGGTCGGACGCCGCCGCTGCAGGCGCCCGCGCGGACGAACTCGCCAAGCGCATCAGCCAGCTGGACGCGGCGATCCTGACGCGAGAGCAGGAACTGTCCGGCGCCCGGGCACACGACGGCCAGCAGGCTGAACGGTTGGTTCGAGCCACGGCGGAACTGGATGCCGAGCGTCGCGCGGGCGCCGACCGGATTCGACTGCTCGAACAGGCGGAACTACGGTTGCGGGAAGCCTTTGCGTCCATGTCGGCCGACGCGCTCCGGGCCAACAACCAATCGTTCCTCCAGCTCGCGACCGCGTCGCTGAGTGAATTTCAGAAGCAGGCCGTGGTCGACCTCGACCACCGGCAGCGCTCCATCGATGGCCTCGTGAAACCGCTGCACGACACCCTGAGTCAGGTCAGTACGAAGCTCCTGGAGGTCGAGAAGGACCGAGCTGGCTCGCAATCGCAGATGCGCGAACAGCTCCAGACGTTGGCCACGGCCACGACGCGCCTGGAGCGGGCACTGCAGACCCCCCACGTGCGAGGGGGGTGGGGCGAGGTGCAGCTGCGACGCGTGGTCGAACTCGCCGGCATGCTCGACCATTGTGACTTCTCCGAGAAAACGACGGTGGGCACAGAGGACGGCAGACTGGTCCCGGACATGGTGGTCAACCTGCCGGGTGGGAGACATATCGTCGTCGACGCCAAGGTGCCCTATGTGGCGTACCGGGAGGCGGCCGAGGCCGAGGAAGAGTCTGACCGTGCCGCAAAACTGCGCGCGCACGCGGGTCAGGTGCGGGCCCACATGGTGCAGCTCGGTGGCCGTGGCTACTGGACCCAGTTCCAGCCGGCGCCCGAATTCGTCTTCATGTTCCTGCCGGGGGAGGGCTACTTCAGCGCGGCGCTTCAACATGATCCGGGCCTGATCGAGTTTGGTGTCGGCCAGCGTGTGATTCCAGCGAGTCCGCTGACACTGATTGCGCTGCTCCGGGCGGTGGCCTACGGCTGGCAACAGGAACGTATTGCTCGCAACGCCGAAGCCGTCAGCACCCTCGGCCGGGAACTCTACGAGCGCATCTACCGTTTGGCCGGCCACCTTGATGAACTGGG
>SXOW01000338.1 GCA_005778315.1 Acidobacteriota bacterium | reverse complement strand
GGCTGCGTTTCCACAATCGCATGATGATCGCGGATGCTGCGGCGCGACGCGCGCACGCATTGCTCCGCAACAGCGGCGCTCCGGGCATCGCGGTGCTGCTGTTCTATAGGAGATCGTCGGGGAGATCAGGGACGAGTACGACGGAGATGAGTCGGAGCCGATTGTGGACGAGGGGGACGGTGCGTTCCTGTTCATGGCGACGGTCAGTGTGGGAGACATGGCCGACCGCCTCGGCATCGCGGTCGAGCGCGATGGATTCGAAACCGTAGGCGGCTATCTCCTGACGCGTCTGGGTCGAGTCCCCGCCGTGGGCGAAACGGTCGAGGTGGACGAGTTGACGGTGGAGGTCCTCGAAGCCGAGCGCCGCCGCGTGCGCAAGGTACGTGTCAGGCCGCACGGCAGGCCCGATGCGGTGTCGAACTAGACATGCGTGCCGGTTTTGTCTGCTTCGTTGGTCGGCCGAACGCCGGCAAGTCGACGCTGCTGAACCGTATGGTCGGGACCAAGCTTGCGATCGTGTCCGACAAGCCGCAGACCACCCGCAACCGGATTGTCGCGGTGCGTAACTACGGGGGTGATCGACCGGCTCAGGTGGTCTTCGTGGACACGCCAGGTATTCATCGGCCGCTCCATCGAATGAATGTTCGTATGGTCGACATCGCGTACGAATCTATCGGTGGGGTTGACCTGATCGGCCTCGTGCGCGACGCGACCGACGGGCTGGGGGCGGGAGATAGATTCGTCCTGGACAAGCTGGAGCGGGCGACGTCACCGGTCATGCTCGTGCTGAACAAGGTCGACCTCATTGCCAAGACGCGTTTGTTGCCGCTGATTGACTGGTACCGTCAACAGCGCGAGTTCGCGGCGATCGTGCCGGTGTCAGCCCGCACCGGAGACGGGGTGGAGATTCTCGAGCGCGCGATTATCGACCAGCTTCCCGAAGGCGAGGCGCTGTACCCCGAGGACTATCTGACCGACCAACCTGAGCGGGTGCTGGCGGCCGAAACGGTTCGGGAGAAGGTCCTGCAGCACACCCGCGCAGAGCTGCCCTTTACGACGGCCGTCGTGGTGGACCAGTTCGATGAGACTTCAGACCCTGGCCGTGTGTCGATTTACTGCTCGATTCTCGTTGAGCGCCCGTCCCAGAAACCGATCGTGATTGGACCCGGCGGCGCGCTGATCAAGCAGATCGGAACCGAGGCGCGGCGAGACCTGGAGACCAGTCTTGGCCGCCGTGTGTATCTGGATCTACACGTCAAGGTTCGCCCGGACTGGCGCGAGAACGACCGCCTCCTGGACCAGGCGGGGGTGGCCCCTCCGACCAAGCCTCGGGGCTGAAATGCCTGTGCTAGACTGAGTTGCTGCTGGTATTGACTGTGGGACATTCAGCTGAACCTGACCCCCGCGTGAACGCGCGGACGCAACCCGAACGACGGGACCATGCCACCCCTTCGCCGCACCGATGTGGTGCTCGACTCGGTCAAGCGACTCCAGCGGATGGGTGCGTCTACCAACCTGGTCAATCTTCTCCAGAAGCAACATCCATCCGACCTCGCTGAGCTCTTCAGCGAACTGCCCGACAAAGACCGCCGGAGCGCCTTCAACCTGCTTCTCGAGCGCAACAGCCATCTCGCGATGGAGGCGCTGATCGAGTACGGGCCGGCGTCGGCCGCGGTGCTGCTGGCTGACCACCCGCCAGACCGGATTGCGCAGTGGTTGCAGGAGTTGCCCTCTGACGACGCTGCGGCGTTGATCGACGGGCTCCCGGAGGAGGTGTCGGACGCCGTCCTCGAGCAGATGCGGCCGCGCGAGTCGGGCGAGGTCGAGAACCTGCTGGACTACGCGGAGCGGACAGCCGGCCGGATCATGAATCCGAGCGTGTTCGCGCTGTCGGAGGACCTGACGGCGGGCGAGGCGATTCAGGCCCTCCAGGGCTCACGGGAAGTAGAGATGGTGTTCTATCTCTACGTGGTCGATGAACGCCGGCATCTGGTCGGCGTGGTGTCCCTGCGTCGGCTGCTGCTGGTCTCCGCCGCGACGCCTCTGCAGCGGATCATGACGACCGATCTGATCACCGCGCGGGTCGACACGGACCGGGAAGAGGTTGCCCAGCGCGTGGCCAACTACAACCTCCTCGCGATTCCGGTCGTCGACGAACAGAACCGCCTGGTCGGCACCATCACGGTCGACGATGTCATCGACGTCATCAAAGACGAGGCTACCGAGGACATCTACCGGCTCGCGGGTGTCAGTGGCGATGAGCATGTGTTCTCGCCGGCGAGGGAGTCGATGCGCAAGCGCATCCCCTGGCTGGTCGTCAACCTATTGACCGCGACCGCCGCCGCGCTCGTGGTCCGCGCGTTTCAGGCGACCATCGACCAGGTCGTGGCGCTGGCGGTCTTCATGACGATTGTGGCCAGCATGGGCGGCAACGCGGCCACCCAGACGCTCACGATCATCGTGCGGGGCATCGCGCTCGGTGAACTCACATGGGGCAATTCTCGCAAAGCGGTGCTCAAGGAAGCCCTCGTGGGGCTGGGCAACGGTCTGGTCCTGGGCTCGGTGGGGGCACTGGTCGCGTGGGGATTGTCAGGGAACCTGTATCTCGGTCTGATTCTGGCGGTGGCCATGGTGGTCAATCTCCTCATCGCCGCGATTGCGGCCACCCTGATCCCGATCGCGCTGCGGGCGATGAAGATCGACCCGGCGCTCGCCTCCATGGTCTTCATCACCACCTTGACCGACGTGTTCGGATTCTTGGCGTTCCTCGGCCTCGCCACGCTTGTGTTGCCCTACCTGGAGCCGTTGACCTAGACCCGGTCTGGGCGATCGGCTACGGCCATCCGCGTGTCGCGGGCTACAATAGACGCGGCCTCAGCCCTACCGCCACGCTGCGGCGTCTGTGGCCGCGGAGCGACACGCGCTCGCGATGCCACTCTATACGACCGATGCGCTGATTCTGCGCACCTATCAACTCGGTGAAGCGGACCGGATCGTCGTGTTCTTGACCAGTGACCGGGGCAAGAAGCGTGGGGTGGCGAACGGCGCCAGGAGGACGAAGTCGCGCTTCGGGGGCGGGCTGGAGCCGTTGACGCTGGCCCGGCTGGCCTATTTTGAGCGGGAGCGGCGTGATCTGGTGCGACTCAGTTATGTGGACCCGGTTCGATCACCGTTGCGGTCGTCGGATTCGTCGGTCCTGGGTCATGTCGGGTATTTTGCCGAGTTGATCGACGAGTGTGCGCCCGAAGCGGATCCGAGCGAGACCCTCTTTCGGCTGGGGGCAGCGGTGGTGGAATCACTGGGCGGCGAGATTCGCGTCGAGCAACTCGCTCGGTATGTGGAGTACTGGATCCTGCGGTTGCAAGGCGTCTACCCCTCGTTGCTGCGATGTCACATCTGTGGCGGCGACGTCAGCGATGGGGGGCGGCTTGACCCGGCCGCGGCCGGGATGTCCTGCCGCGGGTGTGCGACCGGGAGCGGTTTCGTGTTGTCCGGCGCATCGATGCGGTTCTTGCGGGAGGCCGCCATTACGGCGCCGGGAGCGGCGTCCACGCTCACGCTGGCGGCGCCAGCGGCGCGCGAACTGGAGCGAGCACATCGACAGCTCATTTCGAATCATCTCGAAAAGGAGCTGCGGTCTCTACGCGTGCTCCGCGCGATGACGCGCGATGACGCGCGACAGGCAGTGAAAGGGAACATCACGTGACCCTGCAGGATTTGATCGCGTCGCTGTCTCGCTTTTGGGCGTCGCGCGGGTGCCTGATTCAGCAGCCGCTCGACACCGAAGTCGGGGCAGGGACCATGCACCCTGAGACGTTTCTGCGCGTGCTGGGACCACGACACTGGCGGGTGGCGTACGTCCAGCCGTCCCGGCGTCCGGCCGACGGTCGCTTTGGCGAGAACCCCAATCGACTGTTCAAGCACCATCAGTTCCAGGTCATCCTGAAGCCGTCGCCGAATGCGGCCCAGTCGCTGTATCTGGAGAGCCTGCGGGCCTGCGGCATTGACCCCACCCAGCACGATGTTCGTTTCGAGGAGGACAACTGGGAGTCACCTACGCTTGGCGCGTGGGGTATCGGCTGGCAGGTGCTGCTCGATGGGATGGAGATCACGCAATTTACGTATTTCCAGCAGGCCGGCGGGCTGGATCTGTCGCCGATTCCGGTCGAATTGACGTATGGACTGGAGCGGATTGCCATGCACCTGCAGGGGGTCGACGATGTGTACGACCTCGAGTGGGCCCCAGGGGTGACGTATCGCGAAGTGCGCCATCAAGAAGAGGTGCAGCAAACCAGCTACGCGTTCGGGATGGTTGACATGCCGAAGGCGGAGTTCGCAACGTTCCATCGCGACCTGTTTGACCAATACCACCGGATGGCCCAGGCGCTGCTGCGTTCCGGGCTGGAGCTGCCCGCACTCGACGCCTGCCTCAAGTGCTCGCACAACTTCAATATTCTCGATGCGAGTGGGGGTATTGGCGTCACCGAGCGTGCCGCGTTCATCCTGCGCGTGCGTGAGTTGGCGGTGGCCATCGCCCGGGCCCACGTGGGTGAGGCGGTCGAGGCGTGAGACAGACCATGTATCGAGAGTTGCTGATCGAAATCGGGTGCGAGGAACTGCCCGCGAGCTGGTTGCCTCCCTTGACCCGGCAGATAGGAGAGCGGGTCGCGACGGCACTGGCCGAGGCGCGACTCGACTGTCCCACGCCGCCGGACTCGTACGCGACGCCACGGCGTCTCGCGGTGCGGGTCCGTCAGGTGCCCGAACGCCAGACTGACCTGGCAGAGACGGTGACCGGGCCTCCCGTTCGCGCGGCGTTCGACACCAATGGGCAGCTTTCGGCGGCGGCGGTCGGATTCGCGCGCAAGAACGGGGTGGAGCCGGATTCGCTCACGGAGGTCGAGACGGCCAAGGGACGCTATCTCGCCTTCGAGCGTCGGCAGCCGGGTGCCGCGGCGCGTGCTGTCCTGGGCGGTGTGCTCGGGGCGACCCTACGCGGCCTGGCGTTCCCGAAACAGATGGACTGGGACGCGTGCCTCGACGACGGTCGGGGCGACTTCCTGTTTGGGCGACCGATCCGCTGGCTGTTGTTCTTGTATGGGGGGCGCGTCGTCCCGTTCGTCATTGACCGGACCCCGGACGCGCTCGCCCGAGGTGTCGCGCCAGTGCGGGCTGGCGCCGTGACTTACGGACATCGGTTTTTCGCACGTGACGGCAAGCCTGGGCGCGGATTTCGGGTTGACTCGTTTGCTTCGTACAAAGAGGGCTTGAAGCGCAACTATGTGCTGCTGACCCGAGAGGAGCGTCGGGCTCGGATCGAGCGGAAACTCCAGAAGCACGCGGCACACGCGGGCGGGGTGGTGGCGGACGCGGGCGCCACCATGCTGGACGAAGTGCCGGACCTCGTGGAGTACCCGGCCGTGGTCACGGGGCGCTTTCCCACCGAGTTTCTGGCGCTGCCTGACGAGGTGCTGAAGACGACGATGATTCACCACCAGCACTACTTTCCGGTGGTGACTGATGGCGGGGACCTGACCGAGCGCTTCCTCGCCGTTACCAACACGCCCCGGGACAACGTGCCGGCGATTGCGCGCAACTCTGAGCGGGTGCTGGTGGCCCGTTTGAGAGATGCCAGGTTCTTCTGGGAAGCGGATCGGAAAGCGCCGCTCGACTCCAGACTCGACCGGCTCGATACGCTCCGGTTTCACGCGACGCTCGGGAGCTATCGGGACAAGGCAGCACGACTCCAGCAGCTCGCGCGACGGGTGGCGACCGAGGCGCTTGATGCCCCGGAGCACGCGGACCAGGCGGCCCGGGCTGCGCTCCTGGCCAAGGCGGACCTGACCACCGATATGGTCGGCGAATTCCCTGAGCTCCAAGGCGTGATGGGCGGCATCTACGCGCGTGAGGACGGTGAGCGTGAAGAGGTCTGGCGCGCCGTCTACCATCACTATCTCCCGATCGGGGTGACCGCCGATGCGCCGCCGCGCCCCGCGGAGCTTGGCTCGGCCGGTGTCACGTGGGCCGCACTCTCGGTCGCGGACAAGCTCGATACGCTGGTCGGGCTGTTTCACGCGGGCGAGAAACCTCGAGGGGCGCGTGACCCGTTGGGGTTGCGCCGACAAGCGCACGGTCTGTTTCGGGTGCTGGTCGATCTCCCCGAGCTTGCCGGCCGGTCCGCTCGCCCGGATTTGAAGAGTCTGGTCCGCGCGGCGGAGGCGGTCCATGGGAAGGCTCCGGACTCCGAGGTAAGTCAACGTCTGTTCCTGTTTCTGCTGGAGCGGCTCAGGTATGTGCTCGAGCAGCGTGGGCACGATGTGCGGAACGTGCGGGCGGTCACCCAACCGACCGCCGATTGGGATGACATCCGGCCTCTCGATGCCCGACGAAAACTGGAGGTCCTGCCCGAGTTCACGGGCTCGGCCGACTTCTTACAACTGGCAACGCTGTTCAAACGCGTGAAGAACATCGCGACGGCGCTGCCGGACGACCAGTTCGCGACAATGCAGGCGGCGACAACCGGCACGGGCTCTCCGGAGATGGAGCCGGCTGAGGCTCGATTGGCGGCAGAGCTGGATCAGCGGCGCGGGACGATCGAGCAGGCCGTTGACGAGGGAGGTAACTACCGGAAGGCGTTTGCCGAGGCGGCACGGTTTGGACCGGCTGTCGACCAGTTCTTTGCCGAG
>SXOW01000337.1 GCA_005778315.1 Acidobacteriota bacterium | reverse complement strand
GGTCGCAACGACAGCCTCCTGGGACTGTCGGTGATCGTCGCCACGCTGGCCTGGGCCTGGTATTGGAAAGCGCCGGGGCGCGGGCGCTGGGCTCTGCAGGCGGGCACGTTTTTCTGCGCACTCCTCATCAAGGAACCGGCGTTCGTCCTGCCGCCGTTGCTGCTGGGACTGGTGTGGGCCAGAGAGAGCCACTCAGTGTTCCTGGAGAAGGCGCGGGCCAGATGGGTCGCGGTGGCGAGTGGCTGGGTGGCCGCAGCGCTGAGCTGGTTCGTGCTGCGATGGCTCGCCTTTGACAATCCGGCCCCGGTGGTCCCGAGACTGCTGGACAATATCTCGCAGACCGGACTCGTGCTCATCCACTATTTTGGCAAGACCGTGTTCCCGGTCTCGCTGAGAACGGTGGCCGACCTGCACGCGCCGCTGTGGCCCGGGCTGGTCGTACTCGCCGGTATCGCCGCGGCGTTGTACCTGGTGCGACCGGGGCGCATGCTCTGGGTTGGGGTCAGTTGGTTCGCGCTGATGGTCTTCCCCACGTTGCTCGCGGGGCATGACTTCTACCTGGAGGAGCGCCTCTATGCCCCGATGGTCGGGATGCTGTTGTTCCTGCTGTTCGTGCTCGAAACGACCAGATTCCACGCGACAGCGATCGGGCGCGGTCTCCTCTCGGCCGTAGTCTTGCTGTTTCTGGTGGTGGGGTTCAACCGGTCCCAACAGTTCGCGGATCGATGGTCACTGTGGGAGTCCGCGGTCGTACAGTCGCCGCAATCAGCGTTCGCCGCGAACAACCTCGGCGCGATCTACTTCCTCGACGGGCGGTATGACGACGCACGGGCGCAGTACGAGCGGGCCCTCGCACTCGACCCGACGGAGCCGATGGTGCGCAACAACCTGGGGCAGGTGCACCACATGCTGGAAGAGTTCGAGACCGCGGCCACGTACTATAAGGCCGAAATCCAGCACAACCCGTGGTACGCGAACAGCCACTACAATCTCGGCATTCTCTGGGCTCAGCTGAATCGGTTCGAGGACGCGGTCCGCGAGTGGGAAACCGCGATTGAGGTCGACCCCGACTACGCGGCACCCTACGAAACGCTGGCGCGCTACTACCGGAACCAGAACAATCCCGAGCGATTCAACCACTATGTGAGCGAATTACGCCGACTCGGGATGACCTTGGAGTAGGGCCAGGCGTGGACCGCCATCCAACGGAACACACTCGTGGCGGCTCCGCTTTGCAAAGAGGCCCCCCGCCAGGAGGTCTTACGGCGGGGAGCCATTCGTTTCTCTGAGATACGACCGTCGCGTCCTCGGTCTCGTCGGACGTGCCGACCGAAGGAGATCGTCGAACTAGCCGCCGACCCCGAACGTCAAGGAAACCGCAACGCGAATCTCGTTGTAGTCCTCGCCATTGGTCTTCAGCCCCGCACCAGAGTCCGGTTCGCCCCCGAAGAGCACCCGTCGGAAGTCGAACTGAAACCGGACGCCCATGTTGTCGTCGACAGGAACATCAACCCCGGCCCCCGGCATGAAGGCTAAGTTCGTCGAGGTGTGCGAGAAGAACCCAATCTTCCGCACCGAGCGGACGAAGCCACCCATGACGTGGACGAATGGACGTACACCCCCGCTGTTGCCAAGCCGGAACCTCGGACCTGCGAAACCACCGACGGATACCGCCCTGACGTTGCAGGTGGTCAGCGTCGGGGAACACCACTGCGCCTCGGCCCGGTTGTTCGAGAAGCCCTGGAACTCCTGATTTGCGCCCGGCTGGTTGAACCCCCCAAGACCGAAACACTCAGGCTTCTGCTGAGAGGTGGGCAGGGCACGCGATCCGACACCCCCGCACACGTCGGCGGTGTTGTAGTTCCCGCTGACATCGAAGGCAATCGACAGGTTGTCGGACAGATCGACGGCGCCATTCCCGACCCAGCCAAGGGGCAGGCCCGACGACTCCGCCGCGATGTCATTGTTCCCAAGGAACGAGTAGCCAATCCCCCATTGGCCCGTGGTCTGTGCCGCTGCGGGACGAGCCAAGGTCAGGGAGAGCGCTGTAAACATGAGACCGAGTACCACAAACCGGATTCGCATCTGTAAAACCTCCTGAGTAGGGCGATATTCCTCGTTAAGCGCGGTCGAATCGGAACGGCCATGAGTGCACCGTCAACGGGTATCAGCCCTGAGCCGGCAGAGAATATCAGCCATCGGCGGCACAGTCAATTCTGAATTGCGCTCCAGGCAGCGACTTGTCGACACCGGGCGCATTCTTCGTCCAACAGCGGTTGGCGGCGCGACGCGCGCTATTCAACCGCGACGATCATGATCTTGTCGAGTTCGGCCTTGTCAGCCGGCAACTCAACCTCGCCGGCCGGGTAGCCATTCGCGTCGAAAATATAGGCCACCACATCGGCGTACTCGTTGTCCGTCAGACGTCCTGGCCCATCCTCCGGCATGGATACTTTGATGCGCTCGAACATCGAGCCCACGGGCAGTTCGGTCCAGAACACCATGAAATCGCTGCCGGCGATGCCGGGCGCCATCTCGCCGCCTTTCATCTCCGGACCGTGGCACGACGCGCAGTCACGGCTATAGACTTGCCGTCCGCGCCGAGCCTGCGCCGCGGTGAACACCCCGTCCAGCAGCGTACTCGTCGTCTCTTGCGCGGACGCGACGACGGCAGCGGGTGCCGGCTCTCCGGTCGCCATCCCACTCACCGACGCGCACGCGAGCCCCAATCCCACGGCCCCCACAACCCCCAACCTCATCATTCGTTGTCTCCTCGCAGCACGCGGCACCTGCGGACGCGGTTCGTGTTCGGTACATTCTGGCACTCCGGCTTCAGCCCGATCAACTCGCCTTCGCTCGCGTGGAACGCGAGCGCCGCGAGCTACGGCTGCCGGGCGCTGGTGGCCGAGGGCAGCCGCCCGACCTGGCCTGGCGGCTAGGTGCGCTGCAGAAGGCACTCGAAGTCGTAGCCGATTTCGCACCAGGCGGGCAGGGAGTCCAGTCGTTTCATGGCACGGTGATAGTGGAAGTACGCAGGCCAGTTCTTGAACCCACGGTGGCGCCTGGCAATGTCCTGATCAATCCGCGCGGCGAGGGCGTCGAAGCCGGTGGTACCGCGCTCGGCGACCGCGGCCGGCTCGCCTACACTCGTCTCCGCGTCGCACGCGGTGGCAGAACGCACGAAACGCCGCTGCCCGGGAAGATGCCCCAGCGCCCGTAGGCCCCGGACAATACCAACCATCCGCATACGGTGACAGCGGAAACCACATTCCTCGAAGAGCTGTCCCAAGTGGCGCCGATCGAAGAAGGATAGGTGGCCCTGGTCGAGCACCGGAGGCGTGGCAGAGGCGGCCCGGGACGCAGCGAGCAGGGGCCGCAAATTCGCTTCGCCGTTGGGCGTCACGAGCCGGAGCCAACCGCCGGGCCGCAGCAGCCGCCCCGTCTCTTCGAGATGGGCCCGCGGGTCGGCCACGTGTTCAAGCAAGTCTTTCTGAATGATCACGTCGAATCGGGCGTCTGGAAACTGTGCCTCCTCAAGGGTGGCGCACGCGACCGGCACCGTGTAACGGGTACTGGCATAGTAGGCCGCGAACGCTGAGGCGTCTACGCCTTGGACCTGCCAACCCGAGCGTTTCAACCCGTGCAGCAGGAAGCCGAGGGCGCAACCCACTTCGAGCAGTCGCCCGGCTGGCCCGAGCCCGCGGAGCCACCGATTCAAGAAATACGCCTCGCGCTGGCGGCGCTGAAACTCGCGGGCATAGTCGGCGTAGCCAACGGGCGATGCGGCATCGAAGTACTCGCTCGGATACAGGGCCTTGATTTGGTCGACGGTCAACCGCGGACGCACCTGGCGGAAGCCACAACCCCGACACCGATGCACGTGGACCCGTCGCAGCCCGATCAAGCTCACCTCGAGCACCGGATCAAGATGCGTGGCAGCGCAGATATCGCAGGGGTCTGACATGCTTGTATCAAAGCTTGCACAACAGTAAGGATGCCCCGGCGAACGGGCCCGGGAGTTCCATGCCCATGATATCGTTCCCCGCCATGGCTGCCTCTACGCGTGCCAATTCGCGTCGCCTGTTCGCCAGGGCCAAACGTATTCTGCCGGGCGGCGTGGACAGCCCGGTGCGGGCGTTTTCCGCCGTCGGCGGCACGCCTCCGTTCATCCGCCGAGCCCGTGGCGCCCGCCTATTCGACGAGGACGGCGGCTCATACATCGACTACGTCATGTCGTGGGGCCCGCTGATTCACGGACACGCCCCCGCTGGCCTGACCCGGGCGCTCGCGGAGGCAGCGGCGCGGGGCACCAGCTTCGGCGCCCCGACAACGCTGGAGGTCGAGCTGGGTCTGGCCGTCCGGCGTCTGATGCCGTCGATCGAGCGCATCCGATTCGTCAATTCGGGCACGGAAGCCACGATGAGCGCGCTGCGTCTCGCGCGGGCAGCCACGGGACGCGACCGGTTGATCAAGTTCGCGGGGTGCTACCACGGCCACGGCGACGCGTTCCTGGTGCAAGCCGGTTCTGGCGCCCTGACCCTAGGTGTTCCGACAAGCCCCGGCGTGTCGCGGGCCGTCGCCGCGGACACATTGGTGGCTGAGTACAACGACCTCACCTCAGTCGAGCGGATCTTTGCAAAGCACCGCAATCGGGTAGCGGCCCTCATCGTCGAGCCGATCGCGGGCAACATGGGGGTCGTGCCTCCGGCGACCGGTTTTCTTGAAGGATTGCGCGAGCTGGCGGACCAGCATGGAGCGATCCTGATTTTCGATGAAGTTATTTCCGGATTCCGGGCCGGGCCGGGTGGCGCCCAGGAGCGGTTTGGCGTGCGGCCCGACTTGACCTGTCTGGGCAAGATCATCGGAGGCGGCCTACCAGTTGGCGCCTACGGGGGGCGTCAGGACCTGATGGACCAGGTGGCTCCGGCGGGACCCGTCTACCAAGCCGGGACACTGTCTGGCAACCCGTTGGCCATGACCGCGGGACTCTGGGCGTTGTCGCAGCTCACCCCCAAGCTCTATCGCAAACTCGACGGGCTGGGCGCGCGCCTGGCAGCCGGGTTGGCGGATGCGGCACGTCAGACCGATACCGACCTGCACCTCAATGCGCACGGCTCGGTCCTCACGCCGTTCTTCTCTGCCACGCCGATACGGAACTACCAGTCCGCCAGACGCGCCGATACAGCGGCCTATGGGCGGTTCTTCCGAGGCATGCTGGCTCGCGGTATCTATCTACCGCCGTCGCAATTCGAAGGCTGGTTTCTTTCGGGTGCGCACTCGAACCCCCTTGTTGATGCGACCATCGAGGCGGCGGGCGCCACCCTGCGGTCCATGCGACGCAGGGCTGCCCCAGCATCCGCATCGCGGTGATAACATGCCGATGATGTATGTCGGCCTCGGCATCGGCGGCAGCCTGGCTGACATCGGCGGGTGACCGTCATGGCCCGGTGAGGCCACCCCCAACACGCATGCCCACCACTACCTTTCATCGAACCGTTGGCGTTCGCGTCGGCAACGTCCAAATCGGCGGCGGCGCGCCGGTTGCGGTGCAATCGATGACGATCACCGACACCGCCGACGCCGCGGGCACTGCGGCGCAGTGCGTCGACCTGGCGAGCGCCGGGTCGGAGTTGGTCCGCATCACCGTGAACACCGCCGAGGCGGCGCAAGCGGTCCCCGAAATCAAACAGCGCATGCTCGATCAGGGCTGCAGGGCCCCGCTGATCGGCGACTTCCACTACAACGGCCACCTGCTCCTGTCGAAGTACCCCGGTTGTGCTGGGGCCCTCGACAAATACCGTATCAATCCGGGCAACGTCGGGACCGGGTCTCGCAGGGACGAACAGTTCACGACGATCTGCCGGATCGCGCGCGACCATGGCACCCCCATACGCATCGGCGTGAACGGTGGGTCGCTGAATCAAGACCTGGTCATGGCGCGGATGCAGGAAAACACGAACCACCAGCTGGGGCTGAGCTCGGAAGAGATCATCAACCAGTGCATGGTGGTGTCGGCGCTGGAGTCCACAGCACTCGCGATCGAGGCCGGACTTCGACCAGACCAGATCATTATTTCGTGCAAGGTCTCCTCGCCGCGCAGCCTCATCGCGATTTACCGCAACCTGGCGTCGAAGACCACACAGCCCTTGCATCTTGGCCTGACCGAAGCGGGTATGGGCCTCAAGGGCCAAGTCTGGTCGGCGGCGGCCATGGGTGTGTTGCTAGAAGAGGGCATCGGCGACACCATCCGTGTGTCGCTGACTCCGCGTCCTGGCGGTGATCGGCGCGACGAAGTCTACGCGGCCTGCGAGCTGCTGCAAGCGCTTGGGCTGCGCGCGTTCGCGCCAAGCATCACGGCCTGCCCCGGCTGCGGTCGCACCACCAGCACCACCTTCCAGTCACTGGCTGAACTGATCCAGCAACACGTGCGAGACATGATGCCGGCCTGGAAGACCCAATATGCCGGCGTCGAAGCGATGCGCGTCGCGGTCATGG